>NZ_JBHZPE010000002.1:42362-286430 GCF_042787985.1 Peribacillus sp. YIM B13481 | reverse complement strand
TGAAACGCCGTATACGCGAACCGTACGTACGGTGTTGTGAGAGGGGCGAAAATAAACTTATTTTCCCCCTACTCGATTTTTACCTAAAAAAACTGGTGTTAATGATATGCTCTTCCTTTGGGTATTTTTCGTAAATAGGGCGTTGGTTAGCTGCAATCATCATATTAATATTTAATTTTGCCATACTGCCTGTTCTTTTTTCAAAAGAGCTAAGCACTGGCACTTTTACTATGCATCAGGAAAAGGATAATACCCAATGGACGCTCACGAGATTTCGTGGAGGAAGGAATAAAAGTCTTTTATTTCTTCCCAAATTGGGTATCATATATAAGTGACTTTTCTAGGGAGGCGAAGCAAATGAAACGCACATGGGAATTCGTATTAAGTATCATAGGCGTGAGTATCGCTGCGATTTCTTTAATCGTGACGATTATAGCGGCAGTTTATCTCAACAGTATCGATTTGACGGAAATGATGGACTACTCATTAATGACAGATTCCGAGTTTTCGACATCTGAGGTGGATATGTCAATCAAGTTGTTCATGGGCTTTTTATGGGCGGGGGTCATATCTCTGTTTATTGCATTGGCAGGCGGCTTGATCGCTATCTTTCTATTAAAAGGCGGCAAAGCGAAGGGAGCCGGAATCTTAATGGTCATTACGGGCATTCTGACGGTCTTTCATGTATGGCCGCTTATCTTCTTCATCGTGCCGGGAATCATGTGCCTTGTAAGGAAACCAAGGGAAACGGTGGAAGTGATCGGATGATCCAACACTATACATAGTTTTGTAATTTGAAACAAAGGAGCTGACCCGAAGATGCGGGTCAGCTCCTTTTATTCTGAACTGGAAAAATAGTGGATATTTTAGGGGAATATACCTTTTTGTACCTGCAATCACCAGTCTATCATGTTACTATTATTATAAAGTTAAATATTAATAGACTGGAGTTCGATCAATGAAGATACCTTTAATGAAAGTTGGAATAATGACCTGTTTAACATTCGGTTTGTTCAATGGACAGGCTCTTGCGGAGTCTGGAGTAACCAAAGTCTGTTCAGCTTTTGGTGAAATCCAACCGGAGAAAAATCCTTCCCATAAGCAGATTAATTGTTTACTGACGAATGCGGCAATGGTGGCTGAAATCCCCCCTGAAGTAGTAAAAGCGGTGGCTACGCAGGAAAACGGGGATTGGAGGCAATTTAATGATGCGGGCCAACCCATAAAGTCCGGCGATGGCGGTATCGGTCTAATGCAGCTTACCAATAAAAGTGGGTATGACCAGAAAAAGTTGGAAAGTGATATAGTCTATAATATCGAGGCAGGCGTCGAGGTACTGAGTGACATGTATTCTAGAAGGGATTTGCCCAAGATCAAGGGTGCAGGACGCAGGGGCATTGAAAATTGGTATTTCCCAGTAATGGCTTACAATGGGACAAAACCGGTGAACAGTCCTCTTTACCAGGAAAACGGGCAAAGAAATGCGAATGCCTACCAAGAGGAGGTTTTTGCTGAGATAGAAAACCAAAGTTTTTTGAATGATACGAAACTGGCAAAATATCCATTTAAAACATCGGACTTTCAATATGATCGGGATAGCACTGAAAATATCACCTTTAAAAAGCTGGAATACACACTGACAGATCAAACGCATGACTCTGTTTATTGGTTCAAGGCAGGAGACAAAGTGGTGACGACATCCAGCGCGAATATCAGGAAAGAAATAAGCACTACGGCAGGTGCAGTATCTGTGCCGCTCAATACAAGCTTAATCATCACAGGGAATTTTGACTATCACGAATCTAAGGGAAATAAATTTGTCTGGTACCCTGTACAAACGGAGGACAAAAAGATTAAGGGATATGTTTCATCAGCTTACATCTCCAATAGGCTATCGATTGTCGTCCCTATCAAGGATACGAATAAACCTGTGATATCAGGGGCTGCTAGTAAATCTATTCCTTTCAACTCAACTTTTAATCCTAAAACCGACGTAAAGGCAAAGGATGATAAAGATGGTGACTTAACGAGTGCCATCCGTGTGGACGGTAAGGTGGATACCAAGAAAGTGGGCACCTATAATTTGACTTATACGGTAGCTGACAAGGCTGGGAATGTTGCAAAGGCCACAAGGAAAATAACCGTTTATGATCAAGTCAAGCCTGTGATTTTTGGTGCTGGGAATAAAACCATCAAACTTAATTCTTCATTTAACCCAAAAACAAACGTGAGTGCCAAGGACAATGCCGATGGCAACCTGACAAGTAAAATCAAAGTGACGGGTACAGTGAATACGAAGAAAAAGGGGACCTATACATTGAAGTATACGGTCACCGATCAATCGGGAAATGCAGTGACAGTCACCAGAAAGATCACGATAGATGGCACCAAGCCGGTCATTTCCGGTGCCAAAAGTAAAACCATTGCCTACAACTCGACATTCAATCCTAAATCAGGTGTATCTGCGAAAGATAACCTGGATGGCAACTTGGCAAGTAAAATCAAAGTGACGGGTACAGTGAATACGAAGAGAAAGGGTTCCTATACATTGACTTACACAGTTACGGATAAATCGAAGAACAAGGCAGAGGTAAAAAGGAAAATTACAGTTAAATAGATGGAAAAAAAGGATTCCGGTAATAGTGGAATCCTTTTTTGATGAGTTGAATGATTTTGGCTGAAAGCTGGTATAAATAATAGGAGAAGGTGTTCAGTGATTTGATCTTCCACGGCGGAGTGGAAACTGATAAAAATTCTATATATTGTAAATAGATGTAATTATAATTAATCTGAAGGGAGATTGTTTATGGGCATGTAAACTTGATGGATCAGGTTTTTAGGATTATGAAAGGGACGGCGGGCTGAAAAATAATCCTGGCCTTGGAAAACCGCTTCCGGAGTCGGCACTATCGGGAGATATATATGAAAGACTTCTTGACGAAGGCCAAGGATGCCGGTTACCTGCTATCCCGAATTGGTACGATTGAAAAAAATCAATGAACCTGAATCGGAATTAATGAAACGAATTGACGATATTAATGAGAAAGTCCGTACATATAATGCGATTTGTCCGGCGCAAATGCAGCGCAGGGAAATAGAGTAGGAAAGTATCGAAATCCAACACAGAATTGGTAATTACTGTTAATGCGTAAAATGTAGGTATTTGTATGAAGTGATCATACAAGGATTATGATATAATTGCATCAATAAAAAACAGAGAGAGGGACTACAATTGGAAAAAAGAAAAGAAGTTTTTTCATGGATAAAAGCGATTGGGATTGCAGTCATTCTAGCTTTTTTAATTCGAACATATATTTTTGCACCGATTGTCGTGGACGGTGAGTCAATGATGCCGACTCTGCAAGACCACGAACGAATTGTTCTTAACAAGTTTGGAACGAATATCGATAGTATCCACCGGTTTGATATTGTCGTTTTTCATGCAACGGTAGATAAGGATTATATAAAAAGGGTTATCGGTCTGCCAGGTGACCATATTGAATATAAAGACGATACGCTTTATATTAATGGGAAAGCTTATAAAGAACCATACTTGGACAAATATAAGAAACAGATGGCAGGTTTGCCGCTGACTGAATCCTTCAAGCTCGAAGATAAAACAGGCAGCATGACAGTGCCGGATAACCAGCTGTTCCTTATGGGGGACAATCGCCAAAATAGTTTGGATAGCCGTGAAATCGGCACGATTTCCGTCGATGAAATTGTCGGCAAGGCGAATCTAGTGTATTGGCCGATCAAGGAAATGAAAATTGTGAAATAAGAGGAAGCGGACTCAGATATCGAGTCCGCTTTTTTTTGCCGTTTTTCATTTCCGTAATGGGGAAACATTGACTGCCATTATCATACAAGTCCTTCAACAAAAAACGTGTCCATTCTTCTTTTTTTTTCTTTTTTTATGAAAATCAACTCATATGGGTTAAATTAGGTTATCCTATTAAAAAGAAGTAATCACGTTACCCAGGCCCGCATCAGAAATTGGATTACTTTATAAAAGGGTGCTGAGATGGAGTACTATAGATGGATATAGTAAAAGATTTAATATCAAACTATGGTTATTTTGCGATATATGGACTGTTGGCCATTGGGATTATTGGCTTGCCGGTACCTGATGAGTTCATGATGACTTTTGTCGGCTATTTGTCATCCATCTCCGTTTTGAATGTCCAGGGGGCATTCCTCGTCAGTTTCCTTGGATCGATATCCGGGATGCTTGTCAGTTACTTCATCGGGAAAAAGGTGGGTAAGCCTTTTTTGAGAAAACATGGCAAATGGATCAAAATGACTCCCGCGAGGTTGGAAAAACTAGAGAATTGGTTCAATAAATACGGTCCTTGGACCATCATCATAGCCTATTTCATCCCAGGAGTTCGCCACTTCGCCAGTTACATGTCCGGAATGAATGGAATGGGGAAAAGAAAGTACTTTATATTTGCAGGTACAGGGGCTTTCAGCTGGTGTTTGGTATTTACGACTTTTGGCTATTTCATTGGTGTGTTAACTTAACTTATTACACTCATAGGTCAAATTTCCATGTTGAATCGGAAAATCCCGTTTCTGGATTTCAGAAACGGGATTTTCCATTTTCACCTTTTATTATTGAGCAGAGTATCCGCCGTCTATGACAAGCTCGGCACCCGTAACGTAGGAAGCGTCATCGGATGCTAGATAAAGCACGGCATTTGCAATATCAGCCGGCTGACCCAAACGCTGTAATGGAGTTGCCTTTATCATTTGATTCACTAACTCTTTTGACTCTACTAATTTTTATGTAATGGGTGTGTCGCCATCCTTCATCCTTTTCCAGCTTTCGTCTGAAGATCCATCAAGTACAGTTCCATAGACGCTATCCAATCAGTGATAATGGCCATTTTATTAGTCAATCTTCCCATCATGATCACTCCGGATTAGTTGTTATAACGATGAATATATGTTCAAGCTCTTACTGGATAAAAAGTAGTTGTATATCTTAAATAGTGCCGGAAAGTTGATATATTTTAATGGGCCTCCCATAACCCCTACAGGTTGCAATCGTTTTTAATCTTTTGAGATTGATAAGTTTGACTCCGTAGATTGTCAATATCCAAAATGGCTTAACCATTCTATTCGAAACTATTCACAAGTAACCTTGTAGAGGCAGCGCATGCATTAGGGTCCTCTATTTCCAGGCCACCTTGGTAGGGGCACAACATGTTCAATTTTTGTACTTTTAATATATTTTTTATAACGTCATTCCAATTTTAACTTTTCAGACCTGAAAAAGTCTTTTATGTAAAAAGGAGGTCATTCAAATATGAATAACAAAATGTATCTTTCCTTGGCCATTCCGCTTACGATTTCGACGATGAGTACGCCCTTGCTCGGTGCGGTTGATACGGCTGTTGTTGGAAAATTGAGTGATCCCGCTTATATAGGCGGGGTAGCTGTCGGAACCATTATCTTTAACACGATGTATTGGCTTTTTGGATTTCTTCGTGTCAGTACATCTGCCTTTGCAGCACAAGCGGAGGGAGCAAGGGATGAAAATCAAAGCCTGATGGCTTTGATTCGGCCTTTTTTCATAGCAGCAATTATCGGTCTTCTTTTTATCGTGATCCAAAAACCCATTTTGAATGTTTCGTTAGGTGCAATCGGTCCGGAATCGGACGTTTCCGCCTTTGCTGCAGATTACTTCAGCATCCGGATATGGGGTGCACCTTTTGCATTATTGAACTATGTCATCCTAGGCTGGTTAATCGGGAAATCCAGGATAAAAACATCTTTGTTCATACAAGTTTTCATGAACGTGATCAATATTATCTTATGCCTGGTTTTCGTAAATGGCTTTTCATGGTCAGTATCAGGGGTTGCTGCCGCTTCATTGATATCAGAGATTGCCGCTTTTTTCCTGGGCTTGTGGGTGATTCGGAAAGCGGTTATCATACCGGATGCTTTTTCATTCCGGGAGGGGTTCGATCATGCTTCACTGAAGAAAATGATGGTGGTCAACAGGGATTTATTCATCAGGACCATTTGCCTGATTACGGCTTTCAATCTTTTTACGGCTAAAGGAGCCACTTTCGGGACAGAGACATTGGCGGCCAACGCCGTACTCATACAAATCCATTACCTGATGGCCTATTGCTTTGATGGCTTCGCGAATGCGTCCAGTCTTCTAATTGGAAAGGCCATTGGTTCGAGAGATATCCACCTTTATAAAAAAACTCTCTCACTTTCTGCGCAGTGGGGCTTGTATGCCTCGCTCATACTTGCTATATCATACTATCTATTTAGCGATAAGGTCATTCTCCTTTTCACGAATATCCCAGGTGTCATCGAACTGGCCCATGAATACGGACTTTGGATTGTCCTATTCCCTTTCACTGCCTTTATCGGACTCATTTTCTATGGGGTATTTACCGGTGCGACTGAAGCGGTTCCTATAAGAAACTCGATGCTCCTTGCACTATTGGCCTTTCTATTTGTCCAATTCTCAGCAGTCCCCCAGCATGGCAATCATGGATTATGGCTTGCATTTCTGGCATTCAGTTTAGGACGTTCCTTATTTTTAGCGTTATATATCCCAAGACTAAACCGAAAAGTAACGGAGTTAATGGATGAAGAGAGTCCAGTGAAATCACCTTCTTTTTAAAAAAGAGGGTGTTTTTTATAATAAGGGGAATTTATCGGTAGTTTGACATTCGCAATAAAACGGGAATACGAAGAAAAGATAGCTACGCTTGGCGAATCAGATAGGAAAAGTGATAAAATGTAAAATATATATAAAAGAGGAGTTGACGTATTTTGAGTGAATTGAATTGGCGAGAAGAAGTTGAAAAACGGAAAATGGACCTATTACTGGACACACAAAACTTATTGAAAATAAAAAGTGTATTGGATGAAGAGCATCCGACAGAGGAGGCCCCATTCGGTAAAGGGGTGAAGGAAGCGCTTGATTACATGCTTAAATTAGGCGAAAAAGACGGTTTTACTGTGAAAAATGTCGATAATGTCGCTGGCCATATTGAAATGGGTGAAGGCGAGGAGTTAATCGGTATTTTATGCCATGTCGACGTGGTACCTGAAGGAGATGGATGGAGTTCGGATCCGTTTGGCGCTGAAATCCGTAATGGCCGCATATATGCTCGTGGGGCAATCGATGATAAAGGACCGACGATGGCTGCCTATCATGCAATGAAGCTAGTCAGGGAGCTAGGAAAACCTTTGAACAAACGTGTAAGGATGATCATTGGAACGGATGAAGAATCGAACTGGCGCTGCGTTGACCGGTACTTTGAAGTGGAGGAAATGCCATCGATGGGCTTCGCACCAGATGCTGACTTCCCGATCATCAGTGCGGAAAAGGGAATTTGGGATTTCTCGGTTATCCAACCTGCCGATGCAGGAAATGGTACGAGCTCAAACGTGAATGTTATGGAATTTTCTTCAGGCCGAAGGACGAATATGGTACCGGATTTTGCTACGGCGACTTTGGAAGCGGCTAATCCAGTTGAAGTAGTGGCAAACTATAAGGCTTATTTGCAAAAATACTCATTGAAGGGCCAGGCCGTTCCGCAAAAAAATCAAGTGCTCCTTGAAATGAATGGTGTCTCGGCACATGCGATGGAACCGAAAAATGGAATAAATGCAGGTCTGCATTTAGCCGACTTTTTAGCTGATCTCACTCTTGATCCGCATGCGAAAGCTTACTTCACTTTCATCAAGGATCGTTTGTTTGAAGATTCCCGTGGAAATAATTTAGGTGTGGCTTATTCGGATGAGCAAACAGGAGAATTGACGGTCAATGCCGGCGTTTTCAATTATTCTAAACAAAGGGACAGCTCGATTGGTTTCAGTATGCGCTATCCAGTGACGTTTGAGTGGGAACAGGAAAAGGCGGCATTGGAAGAGAGGCTTGCGGCATATAATTTGAAAGTGAAGACCAATTCGCATTCTACTCCACATTATGTGAGCAGTGAAAGCTTCTTGATTAAGACGTTGCAGCAAGTTTATGAAGCGGAGACAGGTGATAAAGCTGAGCTTCTTTCGATTGGCGGCGGCACCTACGCCCGTTCATTGAAAGAAGGTGTTGCATTCGGCCCGCTTTTCCCTGGCAGCGAAGATATTGCGCATCAAAAAGATGAATATATTGATATTGAAGATATGCTAAAGGCCACGTCCATTTATGCACGTGCCATTCATGAATTGGCTAAATAAAAGGCTGAGAAGGAGAAAGACATGGGAAAAATCATTTTTAACGGCGACCTTAAAAGCAGGTCCGAAGTACAGGTTGACATTGAAGATCGGGGATATCAATTCGGTGATGGCGTCTATGAAGTCATCCGGGTTTATAATGGCGAATTATTTGCGGGAGACATGCATCTAAACCGGCTGATGGACAGTGCGAAGTTGATTCAGATGAAAGTTCCCTTTACTGTAGCGGAAATCAAAACCCGCATGGAAGAGCTGATCGCTGAAGATCAACTGAAGGACGGTATCGTCTATATGCAGCTGACAAGGGGCGTATCTCCGCGAACACACTCATTTCCAACTGCTGAGGTGGAACCGGTCTTTGTAGCCTATACGAAGGAAACGCCTTATACAGGAAAAATGAAGCAAGGGGTCAAGGCTGTTACCACCGACGATATACGCTGGCTGCGCTGTAATATTAAGAGTTTAAATCTACTTGGTAATATAATGGCTAAACAGCAAGCGGTTGAAGCTGGCTGTGATGAAGCGATCCAGCATCGAGATGGCACGGTTACGGAGGGAAGTTCGTCAAATGTCTCAATCGTGGTGGATGGACTACTTAAAACGCATCCGGCCACCAACTTGATCCTGAATGGAATTACCCGTCAGGTGATGCTGAAACTTTGCGCTGAGCATGGAATTCCCTATGTCGAAGAGACCTTCACTGTCGAGGACATGATGGCAGCCGATGAAGTCCTTTATACGAGCACAAGCGTCGAAGTGACACCAATTATAAATATCGATGGCCAATCGATTGCAGCCGGGGAACCCGGTCCGATAACCCAAAGAATTCAAAAACTGTTTTCCGAGGAAATCGAGAGGCAATGCGGTTCGGTTAAATAGATACAAACCCCCCTTTGCCGAAACTGGCAAGGGGATTTTTTTTAAATGCTTCTACTTTAAAGCCGGACATGAAAGATTTTTATAGTGCAATTGCCTGACTTCAAGTCAGAAGTGTCCGAACCTCTTTTTACACGCCTTCGTTCACGTTAAAAACATCCACCTCATGCAGTTAAATTCATGTAAAAAAAATTTTTTGACATTTTCAAGATCCAGGAATATAATTGCTAATAACCTAAAAAGTTTACCCGTTGCAACAATTTAAGTTGCGTGTAAAAAGGAGCTGAAATAGAAATGTCTGATGTATTGCATCAATCTTCCTCGAGAGGGATCAAACAACTGCTTCCTTATCTAGGGCCGGCCTTTATAGCAGCTGTGGCCTATATTGATCCAGGGAATTATGCTACCAATATTACTGCCGGATCTAAATATGGCTATACATTATTATGGGTTATCTTCGCATCTAATTTAATGGCTGTGCTGATTCAATCACTATCCGCTAAATTGGGGATAGCGACAGGAAAGAACCTACCTGAGTTATGCAGGGAGAAATTTTCGAAAAAGACATCTTTCTTATTATGGATTCAAGCCGAAGCAGTCATAATGGCAACGGACTTAGCTGAATTCATAGGAGCGGCACTGGGAATTTATTTGCTATTTGACTTACCGCTCATCACATCGGCCATTATTGCAGCGATTGGTTCTTTTGCCATTTTGGAAATCCAGCGTAGAGGTTATCGGACATTCGAAGCCTTGATCACGGTCATGATATTTGTTGTGGTGATTGCCTTTGGTGCTCAAGTTTTTTATGCGAAACCTGACACTTCATCCGTTGTCTTAGGACTCTTCACTCCAAAATTTGAGGGAGTGGACAGTATTTTACTATCGGCAGGTATGCTTGGAGCTACCGTTATGCCACATGCGATTTACCTTCATTCCTCTTTAACTCAGAAGAGAATTGTCGGTAAAAACGATTTCGAAAGAAAAAGAATTTTTCGTTTTGAGCTAATTGATATTATCATCGCCATGTTGATTGCAGGTGGGATCAATGCCGCAATGGTCATTGTTTCAGCTGCCCTATTTCATAAGAATGGAATACCTGTAGAGGACTTGGATGTTGCCTATCAACAATTCGGTGCCATGCTTGGACCCTCTGTCGCGATGCTCTTTGGAATAGGCTTATTATTTGCCGGTTTATCCAGCTCATCCGTTGGTGTATTGACAGGTGATGTAGTCATGCAGGGATTCATTAAAAGACATATACCGATCTATTTGAGAAGGGCCATATCGACGGTCCCGCCTCTGCTGATAATATTATGGGGAGTGAATCCATCTAAAGCACTTGTGATGAGTCAAGTTGTACTCTCGTTTGGCATCGCGTTTGCCTTAGTGCCATTGATCATGTTCACAAGCAATAAAAAAATCATGGGCAACCTGGTCAATCACAAAATCACCTCAAGCACTGCTTGGCTCATAGCTGTACTTATCATCGGACTGAATTTGTTCCTTCTTTACGAAACGCTGTTCAGCTAAAAGGAGAAGAGGCAGATAAGGAACATTTTGACTGCACACCAATTGTTAGACAACATCTAACAATTGGAGGTGCAGTTTTTTTGTTAATCCGTCCTTCCTTGCAATAATCCGCCCCAAACTATTATGAACAATCCCTCTGAAGGATTACTTCCTCTATAGCTTCGTTCACAGTATGGAAGGCAGGGATTCCAGTCTTTTTTTGATGGAGGGCATATTTATAAGGAAGTCCATGAAAGTATAGGCAATGGGGATTATGGTAAAATTAATGGGAAAACAGGAAGGGATGTTTGTGACCATGAATACTCATTTTTTCTTTGCTTTAGTATTACCTGATGATATTAAGTCTTATTTAAATGCTGTTACGGAACAACTGAGGTCAGACTTTCCATTTAAGAAATGGCTGCATTCAGCGGATTATCATATTACGATGGCATTTTTGGGCAATGCCCCCGATCCATTGAAAAAGGACGCTTTGGAGCGTGTGGAGAGCAAGCTTGCTAATGAGGCCTCATTTGGTTTGAAACTCGGCGATATCGGCGGTTTTGGCAAGAGTGAGAGTCCAAGGATTCTATGGGCAGGTGTCAACCAGCAAGAAAGGCTTTTTACCATTCAAAGAAAAATTTATAATTCATGTATCGAGGCCGGTTTTGAACTTGATAAAAAGCCGTTTAAGCCTCATATAACGCTGGCAAGAAAATTTGAGGGGGAAAGTCCCTTTTCGTTGGAGAGCGTCCGGCGGATGGCGAATTTGGAGGATAAGCATTTTGAAGCTGACCAGGTTGCGTTATATCAAACACATCTTGGAGCCTCGCCGTCATACGAGAAGATTTTCACAATACCCCTTGAAAAATAGAGTGAGAGGGGTGGTGGCTGTATGGCACAGCTCATAAAGATGCAGGATTATATTTCCCGGTATGAGCAGGATATTTATCGATATCCAACACAATTTGTACGGTTGAAAAAACAGCAATGGGATACATTGAAGGCTGCTTATAATGCGGGTGAGCTAGATCGGTTGTATAGCGAATATGCTGAAAGTGGAACACAGGTCAAGATTGATACTTCACAGGAAGGGTCAAAGGGCCTGTTTAAAAGGGTGAAAGGCATATTCCACAGGGCAGATAAACAGGAGGCAGAGGCGGAAGAGTTGGTAATACAGAACCAAGTTGAAAATACGAATGTATTTTCATTAAAGTTTCCGTTCCGTCCGGCCAGTCTGGATGAATTAAAGCAGAATTTTTTAAATCAATTGCTCCGCTTCCAAATGAAATGGGGAAGTTCGACGCTTCGAGAAAAGTCATTTATGGACCAATCATTCTTTTTGGATGAAAGGCTCCGCTTTTTTCTGCAGCGTTTTCCGGATACGTTTCTTGTATTATATAAACCAATTTTTCTATTGAAAAATGCTCCTGTTGAAGTCGATGTCATTTTATTGACCCCAGTTGACGCTTGGTGCATCACTTTTCTGGAGGCCGAGGAAGACGCTGCTTTCATCGGTGGGAGTGATCGGTTCTGGGTCCGCAGGCATCATAAGCATCCTGATAAAAAAGTGCTTAACCCTTTGCTGGGCGCAAATCGGATGGGGAACATCGTCTCCCAGTTATTTGAGCTTTATGAAGTGAACGTGCCGATTAAGAAGGTGATTCTATCCCGGAATGGATATGTGGATTATCCCAAAGCTCCTAATGATATTACGATATTGGATAAACGGACCTTCCCGTATTGGTTTGATAGGCTGCGGAATATATCATCTCCTCTTAAGGCACAGCAGTTAAAAGGCGCACAGGCATTGCTGGAATATTGCCAAACTACATCCAGCCTGCGACCTGAATGGGATGCCGAATATAACCAAACAGAGGGAAATGAACATGCCGCCCCTTAATGACACGCTGTATTTCATTGTCAATCCAATGGCTGGGAAGAAAGCCGAGGAAATACTGAAATCAAAAGCTGTTCCCTATGAGGTGTTTTTTACAAGGGAAAAGAGGCAACGCTAAGATTGACGAAGGAAATACTATCAGGGACAAATCAGGAAACCCGGATGATCGCTGCTGGGGGAGATCAATCATTAATGAAATGATAAATGGCGCAATTGGTTTTCTCCTGCGATCATCGGCTCCCTTGCGGCTGAGTCTGGCTATGATTATGTAAGGGGCATTCAAAAAACTGAGAGTGTGGAAGAAGGCCTTCCTTTATTTTAGGATAACGATTTAGTGCAGTGGCCAATAGACAGTTCGAGTCGAATGATAAGGTTGGTTATTTTATGAATAGCCTTGGCATGGGAATTGATGCTGAAGTTTCCGCTGAAGGGGCCGTTCCCTTCTGAAAAAATGGTTTAATTTTGTCAGAGCGGGTAAATTAATTTATCTGCTCATTTTTATAAAAAAGTTATTTTCTTATCAGCCCAGCGGTATGGAGTTGCTCATTGATGAAAATCGGCAGCTTTTGAAACAGTATGGTTCATTGTCATTGCGTACCAGCCATACTTTGGCGGTAGAATGAAAATTTCAACATGTCAAAGCTGGATGATGTCAGGTTGAATGTGATTGCGGTCCATGATATTACATGGTTGATATTATTGACCGTATTCATTTCACCTAAATATTAAAAATGTTGATTCTTTTTCTGGTAAAATGATAACAATGAGGAATCACGTGTCGGTAAAAATCCAGTCTGATGGGGAAATTGTTGGAATGGATGAAGCAGCTGCAGTGGTTCTGAAAGAGAAAATCCGCTTTATGTTCAAGGATGATATTCCATGCAAAAATATGAAATGATTTATTTGTTTTTGTTTTATGCGTATAATCGTTCTATAGTACTTGACGAAGAAACCGTTTTTCAACTAAAATTTAATTTATGGCTATTGTTTAATTGCTCAATAGCTATTTTTTTATTTCTCTAAATGAGGATGTTTTTAATTGCGGGTATCATCCCGATGCACGTATATATGCAGCTTCGCCAGCAGGCGGATTTTTTATTAAACATGGACTCAAAGTAGTGGTATTACATACACTAGGTGAACGTACCCATATTTGTATGATTAAGCGAGGAAATCGAAGGTGAACCAGTTGGAACATTTATTAGGTCAGGAGTGGGATATATCCCCTGCTGGAGGAGCTACGGGAGAAGCCTTTATTGCCGAGAAAGAAGGGCAGAAGCTCTTCCTTAAACGAAATTCATCGCCATTTTTAGCTGTTCTTTCAGCTGAGGGCATTGTTCCAAAGTTAATGTGGACAAAACGCCTGGAAAATGGGGATGTAATTACGGCCCAGCATTGGATGGAAGGCAGGGAGCTATCTCAGCAGGAAATGAACAATATAAGAGTCGCAAAGCTGCTTCAAAAAATTCATCAATCCAATCCTTTGTTAAGCATGCTCAAAAGGCTTGGGAAATCCCCTTTACGACCTGAAAGTATACTTACAGACATAGAAACCGGGTTAACTTCGGATGTTACGGATATTCCGATTATCAAGGAAGCCATCCATTTTTTACAGAACAATCTTCTGTTGATTGAATGCGACGAAAAAGTCGTCTGTCATTGTGATGTGAACCATAATAATTGGCTCATGACCGAAACCGACGGATTGTTCCTGATTGATTGGGACGGAGCGGTCATTGGCGATCCGGCCATTGACCTCGGCATACTCCTGTATTCATATGTCCCAAGGGAAGAATGGAATCAATGGCTTGCCCGCTATGGCAAGAAGCTTGACGCAGGCCTGGAGATGAGGATGAAATGGCACACGGTTTCACAACTTGTGCTTTCCATCCAATGGCATCATCGTAGAAAGCGGTACGAGGAAAGAAATGAACTACTGCAAAAACTTGAAGCATTATTGATGGTTGACTGATCAGAATTGATCTATATCATCCACCCACTGGGACAAGTCGTTCTGGTGGGTTGATATATGTGCATCCAAATCGGCGGTACCGATGCCTGTCTGACTGTATTCGTAAATCTCTGTCAGTATCGTTTTCACATTGCTGTCAATATCCATGTTGATCATTAAGGATTTGACGAGCCTTTCAACCTGTTCACATTCAGCAACGGATCCGCAGCAGTCTTTTTGATGATTGGTTAATATATCTTTTAATAGTGACATTTGATGTTCATGGGAAATCGGCATTTAATACCTCTCCTTTCTTAAATATGGATTCTAGGGATTTCCAGGTGGTTCTCGCCTGCCCTTCACTTATTTATGGTGTGTTTTGCGGAAAGTTTTATACATGAAAACTACAGAGACTGTCGCCTGGATGGCCGGCAGTTTTTTTATTTGTTCAGTGGGTGCATGCAGGCTTTTCCTGAAAAAATCAACTTGCAGGAATCCATCCACTCGTGTTATGGTTTGAACGATTATATTATAAATAGGGGTGTCATCATGCGTTTAAGAAATAAACCTTGGGCTGAAGACCGTTTGAATGATTTTCCACAATATGTAATTCATCAGCCAGTGAGCCATAAAGGTAAATGGCATGAAGTTTTTGGTAACGATAATCCGTTATATATTGAAGTGGGTACGGGGAAAGGCCGTTTCATTACAGAAATGGCAAAAGCCCATCCTGATGTGAATTTCATTGGAATTGAAGTATATAGAAGCGTCATTGTAGCTGCACTGGACTTGCTGATTGAAGCAGAAGTTCCGAATTTAAAGCTGTTGAATGTTGACGCAGCGAACTTAGGTGAATATTTTGCAAAAGGTGACGTGGATCGCGTCTACTTGAATTTCTCTGATCCATGGCCAAAATCACGCCATGCAAAACGTCGGTTAACGTATAAGACATTCCTCGAAGTATATGAAGGAATCCTGCCAGACAACGGCGAGATTCATTTCAAGACGGATAACCAAGGGTTATTCGAATCTTCCTTGAAGAGCATTTCCGAATACGGCATGCTCTTGAAATATGTAAGCCTTGATCTGCATAACAGCAGTTTTGAAGGGAATATCATGACTGAATATGAAGAAAAGTTCTCGAGTAAAGGCAACCGGATATACCGATTGGAAGCAATGTTCCAATAATCATCGTTCAGAAACCAGGTGCACAGCATCTGGTTTTTAGTTTGTTAAAATCAAAAAATGTTCATATCTCTCTTATGTAAAAGACAGGATTAATGCTGTTAATCATCAAGGATGTCAAGGAAACTCAAGAGAGATTATATTGAAATGTATCCACCATTATCGTCCTACTATGGATTTCCTGGATTTACGAGAACGAGATGGATTGTTATCAATTTCAATATCTGGAAGCGGGTGTTAAACTAAAGGAAGAGGAGGGGTAAAATGGAAACGATGCAAATAGGGGAAATTAAATTAACATGGTTGAATGGCGGTGTAACTCACTTGGATGGTGGCGCGATGTTCGGTGTTGTACCGAAACCGCTTTGGGCCAAGAAGTATCCTGTTAACGAAAATAACCAAATCGAGTTACGTACTGATCCGATTTTAGTGCAGGCAAATGGATTGAACATGCTTATAGATTCCGGTATTGGTAATGGAAAGATGAATGACAAGCAAAGACGGAATTTTGGGGTGACGGAGGAATCCAATCTTGTTGAAGATCTTGGCAGACTTGGGATTCAGCCAAATGATATCGATTACATTTTAATGACGCATCTACATTTCGACCATGCCTGCGGTTTAACGAAACGTAAAGGTGAAACTTGGGTTCCTGTTTTCGAGCGTGCAGAAATTATTACGACCCAAACTGAATGGAAAGAAATGCAAAACCCGAATATTCGTTCAAAAAGTACATATTGGGCAGAAAACTGGGAGGCGGTCGCTTCTCTTGTTCGTCCTTTTGAAGGGGAGCAAGAAATTACGGACGGCATTAAAATGGTCCATACTGGGGGTCATAGTGATGGACATGCAATCATCATCATTGAAGATGGCGGGGATAGATTGATCCACATGGCAGATATCATGCCGACGCACGCGCATGCGAATGTCCTCTGGGTCCTCGCTTATGACGACTATCCTATGACTTCCATCGAGGCGAAGGAAAAATGGATGAAATCCGGACTCGAAAATGGGTCCTGGTACAGCTTTTACCATGATGCCCACTATTGTGCCATCAAGTGGGATGTAACGGGTAAGGATATAATAGCCGAATTGAAACGGAAACGGTAAGCGGGAAAGCAAAAGGAGGACGTCATTTTGACTGCCCTCCTTTTTGTATCAATCATTTTGTGCATTAAGTTCCAATATCGTTCCTGTAGAGGCATCTGCAATAAATTCGAATTGCTCGCGTTGTCCCTCTGTGTTTCTAGTGATCCCGCCTTTGTACACTTCATAGTCCAAATCATTTTTTGTATAGTTTTCCGGCTTCATCAAGATCCATGAGCCATATATATTTCCATCCTTTTTGACTGTTTCCTTCACTTGGGCCAAGACTTTATCCGGAGAAGGTTTACTTGATTGATCCAATATTTGTTTTGTTGCATAGCCAGCGGCAAACCCGGCTGCAGTACCTAGTAAAAACGTTTTCCAATTCATTTATTTCTCCTCCATTGCATTTTTTAAAACCACTCCCACTAGTATACAGAAGAACACATTATTTGACTAATAATTTGAAATTTTAACCATTAACTGATAAATTAGAACTTTCTAGTGTAACATGAAGCTAAGTTCTGTAAAATAGTAAGTAACAATACAATACATAGGTTAGGGGTAAAAAAATGAATCATGAGACTTTAGAACTATTTAAAACGTTGACGGAATTACCAGGAGCCTCGGGAAATGAACATGCAGTTCGGAGTTTCATGAGGAGTGAGCTGGAAAAGTATTCGGATGAAGTCGTCCAAGACCGCCTTGGCGGAATATTTGGCTTAAAAAGAGGGAATGAAGAAGGGCCGACTGTCCTGGTTGCCGGGCATATGGATGAGGTGGGCTTCATGGTCACTTCCGTAACGGAAAATGGAATGATTCGTTTTCAGACCCTTGGAGGCTGGTGGAGTCAAGTGCTTTTGGCCCAAAGAGTCGAAATCATTACCGATAACGGCCCGGTCATTGGTGTAATCGGTTCGATTCCTCCTCATTTGCTTGATGATTCGCAACGCTCAAAACCGATGGATATCAAAAATATGCTGATTGATATCGGAGCGGATGATAAGGAAGACGTGAAGCGAATCGGTATTAAGCCCGGTCAGCAGATTGTACCGATTTGTCCATTCACGCCGATGGCCAATGAGAAAAAAATCCTTGCAAAAGCGTGGGATAATCGTTACGGGTGCGGACTTGCAATCGAATTGTTAAAAGATTTAAAAGATGAAACATTACCGAATATCTTATATTCCGGAGCAACCGTGCAGGAGGAAGTGGGATTACGGGGTGCGCAGACTGCAGCTCATATGATCAAACCGGATCTTTTCTTCGCTTTAGATGCAAGTCCGGCGAATGATATGTCCGGCAGTAAAAGCGAATTTGGCCAGCTAGGGAAAGGGGCACTACTCCGCATTTTTGATCGTTCGATGGTTACGCATCGCGGCATGAGGGAATTCATCCTTGATACGGCAGAATCGAATGATATTCCGTATCAATATTTCGTTTCCCAAGGAGGCACGGATGCAGGGCAGGTCCATATTGCAAATGAAGGAATTCCAAGCGGGGTGATTGGTATTTGCTCGCGCTATATTCATACACATGCATCCATGATTCATATTGATGATTATGCCGCTGCACGTGAACTGATTGGGAAATTGGTTCGTTCCTGCGATAAATCGACATTTGAGACTTTGATAAATAACGGTTGATGGAGGAAGCTGAAATGGAAAGGGATGCTGTCATGTATCCTTTTCCAGCAGCTTTTTTTTTACATAGAAGGAAGGTAAGTATATTGAAAATAGCAGTAGGCAGTAAAAATCCGGCGAAAGTAAAGGCAGTGCTTGATGTATATGTAGAAGCTGAAATCATTTCGCTTCAAGTGGAAAGCGGGGTCTCGGACCAGCCATTTTCAGATGAGGAAACGTTGGATGGGGCAATGACACGTGCCCGGAATTGCTTAATTCACAGTGATGCTGAAATCGGTATCGGACTTGAAGGCGGTGTCGTGAAAATGGAACAGGGCCTATTTCTGTGTAATTGGGGTGCGATGGCCACGAGAGACGGTAAGGTCTTTGTAGCTGGCGGAGCGAGAATCCCACTACCCAAAATTGTTGCTGAGAAGCTGCTGGGCGGTCAAGAGTTGGGCCCGGTGATGGACGCCTTCACAAAGCAAGAGAATATTAGCAAAAAGGAAGGGGCGATCGGCGTGTTTACAAATGAGCGAATCACCAGGGGGGAAATGTTCCTTCATATCATGAGGATGCTTGCCGGTCAACACGAGTATAAGCTGAAAATGAAAAAAGAGGATTTTTGAATCATGTCATGACCGAATGCATACTTCGGATCGGCGAATGCGGGTTCGAATCATGAAAAAAGAATACTGCCAAAACAGAGCAGGATCTGACAGGATTTTATTGAGCGGGGTTGCTAGTATAAATGACAAGGGGTGAGCGGAATGGGGTGGGTTGAATCAATCCAGAAGGCGATCGAGTATATCGAGGAGCACTTATTGGAGGATCTGACAATCGAGAGCATTTCCAGGCAAGCGAATGCATCAGCTTTTCATTTTCAAAGGACATTCACCATTTTAACGGATATTTCGATTGGTGAATATATCCGGCGTCGAAGATTGACATTAGCGGCCCAGGAGATTTCATCCACAAATGGCAAGGTCATTGATTTAGCCTACAAGTATGGCTATGACACTCCCGAGGCATTCTCAAAAGCTTTTCGAAGGCAGCATGGAGTATCTCCAAGTGAAGCCCGAAAGTATATGGGGAAGCTGAAATTCTATGAACGCCTGGTGATACAGGTGATTTTGAAAGGGGCAAAACCGATGAAATACAATATCCTCGAAAGAGATTCCTTTCAATTGATTGGAATCAAGCAAGAGTTTTCCTTGGTTAATGAAGAAAATTTGGTTGGGATTCCGATATTGTGGGATAAAGTGAATGCGGATGGAACCAGCGATAGGTTAGGGAAGTTGAATAATGGCCAAATAGATGGCTTGATTGGTGTATGTGTCGATAAGCGGGCAGTGGAAAAAAATGAAACAATGGATTATTGGATAGGTGCAGAGTATGCCGGAAAAGTGCCTGAAGAGTTTTCAACACTTACGATACCGGCTTCCAAATGGGTTGTATTTGAAGTTCACGGGCCAATGCCGGATGCCATTCAAAAAGCTTGGAAGCAAATTTTTTCCGAATGGTTCCCTACCAGCGGTTATGAACATGCCGGGACACCTGAATTGGAAGTATATGCGGATGATGACGCATCAAATCCTGATTATTACTCGGAAATTTGGATTCCCATTAGAAAGGGATAAGTTTTAACTCATAAAATATTGTTTTTCGCTTGTAGGGAGATTAGGTTCATCTCACTTTCCCTACAAGCTTTTTATTTGGGTATAGACCTTTCTCGTTATCAATCAATCCACATAGGGGGTCAAGCTCTTGGCCAGGAAGAATTACCGCCCATCTTCAAAAATATAAGAGAGCACCTTCATGGCTTGGTTCACGGATTCGACCGTGACACTCGCCTTTTCCGATAATTCCTTTAAGGCATGATGATGGGATTCTGAGCGAATCAAAATAAGCGGTTTACCCAGGGAAACGGCGGTGGTAGCGTCCATGGCAGTATTCCACTGTTTATATTTCTCGCCAAACAGTGCGACGACAAGATCAGCTTTTTTCATCATAAGACCTGTCCGTAAATTATTGATTTGGGAAGCGGCGGCATCCTTCAGAATAGGGTTCGGCTGTTCTCCGAGAATATCTTCACCAACATTATCGGAGCGTTCATGGTTTTCCATCGGACCGACAAATTCTAAGGGAAGCTTCAAGGCAGCGGCCTTATCTCTCAACTCACTTCTCCAATTCGAATGAATCTCCCCGGCAAGATACACGGTTAATTTCATAGTTTTCCTCCTCGGTATTTAAATTGCTTTCATTGTATCATGTTTTTTAGAAAATGGATGAATTCCATAAATAAGGATAATAGTATCCATAAGTGAGTACAAGAGAAGGCTGGAGGAATGACGATGGCTTTATCGAATGAAAAATTTCTTGTTTTCGTGTTAATTAGCAGTTTGCTTGTTGGTTGCTCAGGCATCGAGAGACAAACCGAAAAGGCGATGAAGGCTGCTGAAGTGGCTTTTCGTGACGATGAAAAACAGCCCAATATCGAGGCAGGGCTTATTCAGGTCTATCTGCCAAAGGATTTTAATGTAGTAGAAGAACATGAAAATAATTTGATTTTACAAAAAGGTGATAAGGCATATATATTATTTGTCAATCCAAATGAAAAGGAAGACAGCTCCGTATTATTTTTGGCAACAAAGTTGCAGGGGGATCAATATTTAGTGCTGCATTCTTTTCAAAATGATGAAAAATTCGGCTTTATCTCGATAAAAGAGGCATCGAAGGAAAAGTATGAGCTTGCGGTGGGGATTGGTGCGGTCAAGCTGACAACCGAAACGGATAAAGACCACTTAAAAACCGATGCGAAACAAATGATGCAAGTCGTTTCATCTGTGCCCCAAAAATAAAATGCACCCCGAAATTTCCGGCCATTCAACCGATCCATATTAATGGTTGATTAGGGGAGAGTCTGGTATGATGGGATTATATAAACTGTCATTTAGAGCAGGAGGAATATTCAAATGGAAAATTTACAAACTATTGAGCAATTTGATGCATTAAAAAATGAAGGCAAACATATTTTTCTTTTTTCAGCAGCATGGTGTGGAGATTGTCGTGTAATCGAACCGATAATCCCGGAGATTGAAACGAAATTTCCTGATTTTACGTTCATTCATGTGGACCGTGATGAATTCATCGATGTGTGTGCAGCTAATGATGTATTCGGTATACCAAGTTTCATCGCTTATGATAATGGCAAAGAGCTAGGTAGATTCGTGAGCAGGGACCGAAAAACAAAAGAACAAATTGAGGAATTCATTCAATCACTATAATCAATTTCCCCTTCTCGCAGGGGATTTTTCAATGAAGAGGAGGGTCAATCATGAAAATGGACAGCACGAAGCTGAAAAATATCTTGAAGGAACGTTTAAAAGATGTTAATCGCACTTTCAAATTCGATAGCAAGCAAGATACGTTACGTGTGGAAAATGTGAAGACCGGGAAGGGGATCACCATCGAGTTGCCTCCTGTACTTGCTAACTATGAAAACGTACAGGAAAAAGCCATCGATGAAATTACCTATTATGTGGAAGAGGCCCTGAATGTAATGGGGGAAGATCACAGCATGGAAGGCAAGGAGAAGTCCATTTTCCCAGTCATCCGCTCAACCTCCTTTCCTATGGAATCGGAAGACGGAAATCCATTTTTATTCGATGAGCATACGGCTGAAACCCGGATTTTCTATGCCCTTGATTTAGGGAAGACCTACCGCCTTATAGATGAAAAGATGCTTCAACGGGAAAATTGGCAGGGTGACAGGATCCGTGAAATTGCCCTTTTCAATGCCCGTTCCCTCTCAACTGAAATGAAGTCGGATATCGTTGCAGGTAATGCATTTTATTTTTTGAACACGAATGACGGATATGATGCCAGCAGAATCCTAAATGAATCCTGGCTCCGGGAAATGAAGGATAAGGTCGAGGGAACCATGGCCGTGGCCATTCCGCATCAGGATGTCATCATCATTGCCGATGTGAAGAATGATACGGGTTATGATATTCTTGCGCAAATGGCCATGAGCTTCTTTGCCAGCGGTCATGTACCGATAACGGCTCTATCTTTCCTTTATGAAGAAAATGAGCTGGAGCCCATCTTCATTTTGGGTAAAAACAAAAAGCGTGAACTATAATATCTTGCAAAACATAAGGACCGTGTCAGCATGGAGAACTCCAGCTTGGCAGCGGTCCTGTTTTTTATGGAGAAGTATATACAAGTTTAATAGAGTTGAACTAAAAGAAAGTGAAGCATTTTCCAACAAGGACCCTGAACTGAATGGTTTCGTGAAAAATAGCCTGGAAAGCATGAATGACAAAGATCTTAAGAAGGTTAGGAATTTCCGATTTTCTCAGGTTCAGAAGATTTTTCGTATTATGCAGAAAAGATTCCAGGCTGCTTCTTTTACATCGGCTGTAAACCGAAAGGGATGGAGAAGGCATAATTCAATCACCATCCTAAATTCGATATTGATGATGATGCCCTTTGATCGCTTCCAAATCAGTGGCGCAGGTTGTAAGCAGCTTTTATGAATGGGAATAGTACCATTGGTCTTTTTTTGCAAAAAAACGTTGGAACCCACAAAACACCGTTCAGTATTAACGAACGGTGTTTTATAGGCTTCGGCAGTTTGGATGCCACCGGAGGTTCCATGAAGGATAATGCAATGATTTGACCAGTCTCCACCCGGTTTGCATGTAAACTTAATCTCATTGTAAACGTGATTTAACAGCGGTGTTTTATTTTAATAGTAGACTAGAGGCTGAGGGTATTTCATAATGGATAGGTTTAAACTCATTCCACAAGGGGTTTAATAGGATAGGAGTTCTGCGGAATAGGTAGAGTTAGTAAAGAATACGATAAAAAAGCAGATACAAATCCCAATTTAGCTTAAATTTTCTCGATATTTTAAAAATAACTGGTAGAATTAGTTACATAACTACAGATGTAGAAAGAGTGATACGTTTGAAATGGCTAAATAAGATGAAAAAATGGTTCCAAGCAGAGGAAATTATTGAAATCGAAGAAATTATTATAGATGAACCGCTTGATGAAGAGACATTAAGAAATATGGATTTTTCGAAGCTACCGAAGTCAAAGAAAGAAGAAATAAAAGTTTACAATCAAACAGTGGAAAAAATGTCACAGACTCCAGATCCGGATACGAAAATCCTGTTTCAATATCCCAAAGGACAGTTCAAGTTTCCGCTCATTCCTGACCGGGAGCAGAAAAAAAGAAAGCCTAGGGAAAGAAACAGGGAAAATCACGAACCAGAGCAGGGGAATGTGACCAAAGAAACGAGAAGGCCTGTTAGGGATCCCGAAACAAAACGGAGAAGCTTAGATCGGGAGCAAAACTCGAAAATAGTCCCTTCAAATACTCCATTCCGCCCAACGGAAATCCCTTCACCCATTTATGGGTTCCGTCGTCCGGAAAAAAAGATAGTCCCTTCTGAAGGAATTGTCGAATATGAATTAGAAAGCAAATTGCCCGTCCTTAATAAAGAAGAACACGATATTGAGATTCCAGGATCCATCCCTGAAACCCCAAAAGCCTTTGAGGAATTGACGATAAAACCATCTGTTCTTGTACAAGAGCAAGCGGAAAAAAAAAGGGAAGGGGCGGAGATACCCGCTTTCTTTCGTAAGAAGTCCATTGAGGCACGACCTGAAGAAGCAGTAAGCGAGCCTGTTATAGATGAGCATGCGGAAGAAAAAGAGTCTTATGAACAGGACCCAATTGATTTTGGACGCGAAGTCGCTGTATCCATCATGGACAAGCCGGCTGAAGCTATATCGGTCCCGGTACAATCGACTCAACCACCTGTAAGTCACGGGATCCATCCAGAAAGTGATCCATCAGAGGCAAAACCGGAAAAACAGCCTAATCGTCCGAAAAAACATATCCCATTTAATGTGATGATGCTTAAGCAAGACCGGGAAAAAAATGAGTTCATGAATAAAATGCTGCCGGAAAAAAAAAGCCCTAATGCCGAAAGGGTAATCGTTTCACCTGATAAGCGATCTCTGATCAATGCTGATGAAACGGAGGCAGGACAAGCGAAACCATCCTCCATTCCTGAACGGAAACCGGAGGATGGCAAAGTTATGTCGAAGGAGGAGACTCCGGTCATTCAAGAACCCTCAACCTTAGTGGATACTGAATATGGCAACGTAACGGTCGCAGTACCTGACAAAACAGCTGAATCCAATATCGGTTCGACTCCTGTCTTTAAGCCTACATTTGAACAGGGACATCACATTTCTGAAAATAGGAATCAAGAAGCTGATAATATAGAGGCTTCAGCAGAAGGTTGGCAGAGCGATACCCCGGAAGTGTTTGGTTCCGTTGAAGCCGATGATAATCCATACTATGTGTTTCCGGATATCGAGTTGCTGACACCTCCCACTTATGCTGTGCATGATGATGAGTGGCTCGAAGAACAGACTTTATTACTTGATGAGACCTTGAAAAACTTCAATGTCCGTGCTAAGGTCGTCAATGTCACTCAAGGACCGGCAGTAACCCGATTCGAGGTGCATCCGGAACCCGGTGTGAAGGTGAATAAAGTGACGAACCTGATGGATGACATCAAATTAAGCCTTGCCGCTCAGGATATGCGGATGGAAGCGCCTATACCGGGTAAACATACAATTGGGATCGAGATTCCGAACAGGAAAAGCAAGCCGGTATTTTTGCGGGAGGTTTTGGAAAGTAATGAGTTTCAAGAGCATGAATCACCGCTTGCTGTGGCTTTGGGTCTAGATATATCCGGTCAGCCGATAATCACGGATTTGAGGAAGATGCCGCATGGATTGATAGCCGGGCAAACGGGATCGGGGAAAAGTGTCTGTATCAACACCATGCTGGTAAGCTTGCTGTATAAAGCGACGCCGCAGGAGTTGAAATTGCTGTTGATCGATCCCAAAATGGTCGAACTTGCCCCATATAATCGAATCCCGCATTTGGTCAGTCCAGTCATAACCGATGTAAAAGCGGCTACGGCCGCGCTTAAATGGGCGGTAGAGGAAATGGAACGGCGTTATGAATTGTTTGTACATGCCGGTGTACGTGATATCACCCGCTTTAATGACCAAGCGGAAAAAGCCGGTCAATTTTCAAGCAAGCTGCCTTATATCCTAGTGATCATCGATGAGCTTGCGGATCTAATGATGATGTCCCCGGCTGATGTAGAGGAAGCGATTTGCCGGATTGCTCAAAAGGCCCGGGCCTGTGGCATTCATTTGATTGTAGCCACTCAGAGACCGTCTGTCGATGTCATAACTGGATTGATCAAGGCAAATATCCCGACAAGGATCGCTTTTTCGGTTTCTTCACAAGTCGACTCCCGTACGATCATCGATAGCGGAGGTGCGGAAAAACTGTTGGGAAGAGGCGATATGTTATTTGCTGAAAACGGCTCTTCAAAAACGGTTCGCCTGCAAGGGACTTTTGTAAGTGATGAAGAAATCGATCAAGTTGTCAACCATGTCAAACTGGAGCAGCAGCCTAAATATCTGTTTGAACAGGAAGACTTGTTGAACAGGGCCCAGGTCACGGAAGAAGCGGATGAACTATTTTTCGAGGCATGTGAATTTGTCGTGAGCCAACAGGCTGCATCTGCATCGAGTGTCCAAAGGCGCTTCCGTGTCGGTTACAACCGTGCAGCGCGTTTAATAGAAATGATGGAGCAGCAAGGAGTCGTTTCTGAATCCAGGGGCTCAAGGCCCAGGGATGTTTTGATTACGGAAGAAGAACTGGAATTTTTACATGTTAATTAAGAGAACCTATTAAAAGGAAATTGTATATAATGTAAAAGGGTGAAAACCTTGTTATTATCACGTTAATTGAGGCAAAAGCCAATGATTTTATAAATTGGAACCTCCCTGACATGGATGAATGAATAAAAAAGTGATATAATAGTTTTTTGTTGATGAATGATTGAAAATATAAGCATGAAAAACTATGAAGAAATTGCGTTTCTAACAAGTCTCGTAATGAAAAAACAAATAAAAGATGACGTCATATACTGTCATACAGGTAGACGATTGGTGGAGGTTCGCTTTATGACTGCTTACCATTTTGTGGGAATTAAAGGGTCGGGTATGAGTGCTCTTGCACAAATACTGCATGATATGAATATTGAAGTGCAGGGTTCCGACTACGAAAAAGAATTTTTTACACAATTGGCATTAGAAAAAGCCGGGATTAAAATCCTTCCTTTTAACGAGGAAAATATTCAACCTGGAATGACCATCATTGCAGGAAATGCGTTTCCGGATAGTCATCCGGAAATCATGAAGGCAAAGGAACTTGGTTTGCCGATCATCCGTTATCACCGTTTCCTAGGTGATTTCATGAAAAACTTTATCAGCGTGGCGGTTACGGGAGCGCATGGTAAAACATCGACGACCGGCTTACTGGCCCATGTAATGGGCGGGCCTAAACCGACATCCTTTTTGATTGGGGATGGAACGGGTAAAGGAATCGTGAATTCTGATTACTTCGTGTTCGAAGCATGTGAATATCGCCGTCATTTCCTTTCATATTATCCGGATTATGCAATCATGACGAATATCGATTTTGACCATCCTGATTATTACGCCAATGTCGAAGACGTGTTCGAGGCTTTCCAAACGATGGCCCTTCAAGTCAACAAAGGCATTTTTGCGTGCGGGGATGATGAGCATTTACCACATATTCAGGCTAAAGTACCAGTTATTTTTTACGGATTTGCAGAAGGAAATGATTTCCAAGCGAAAAATGTTTCCGTCACTCCGGATGGCACCACTTTTGATGTGCACGTAAGGAACAATTACTATGATACATTCACTATTCCTACATTTGGAAAGCATAATGTGTTGAACGCACTTGGTGTCATTGCACTTTGTAAATATGAAAACTTGGATAAAGAAGCTGTGAAAGCCCAATTGCGGACTTTTGGCGGAGTTAAACGCAGGTTCTCCGAAAAGGAAATCGGAAGCCAGATCATCATTGATGATTATGCGCATCATCCGACTGAAATTTCGGCAACTGTTGACTCTGCTCGTCAAAAATATCCAGAGCGTGAGGTTGTTGCGGTATTCCAACCGCATACTTTCTCGAGAACGCAGGCATTCCTGGATGAATTTGCCGACAGTTTGAATTTGGCCGACAAAGTATACTTATGTGAAATTTTTGGATCTGCCCGTGAACATCAAGGGAAGTTGTCGATTGAGGACCTTCAAGATAAAATTCCAGGTGCCGAGCTGATAACGGAGAACACAACTGCAATATTGCAAAATCATGAAAACAGTGTCGTGTTATTCATGGGTGCGGGGGACATTCAGAAGTTCCAAGCAGCCTACGAGCATTCACTGCAGGTAAAATAAAAAAACGACCGATCCGTTAGCACGGGTCGGTCGTTTTTTTATTGGAATTTTTGTTATTTTAAATTTTCTGGATTTAAATTTTCCAGTTCGGGTAAAACGAAGCGCCCGTCCTTACGTATCAAGACGTCATCAAAATGTATTTCCCCGCCGCCATATTCAGGCCGCTGGATATTGACCAGGTCCCAGTGAATGTCTGAATGGTTTCCGTTAAAGGCATCATCATAGCATTGTCCGGGAGTGAAATGAAAACTTCCACCAATTTTTTCATCAAAGAGGATATCTTGCATCGGGTGTAGAATATAAGGATTTACACCAATTGCAAATTCACCGACATATCGTGCGCCTTCATCAGTATCAAAAATTTTGTTGATGCGATCCGTATCATTCGCAGCCGCTTCAACGATTTTTCCATCCTTGAATGTTAACTTCACGTTTTCAAAAGTAAAGCCCTGATAAGGGGACGGAGTATTATACGAAATCACTCCATTGATGGAATCTTTAACAGGAGCCGTATATACTTCACCGTCAGGAATGTTTAGCTCACCCGCACATTTGATGGCTTTAATGTCTTTGATGGAAAAGGTTAGATCCGTTCCGGGCCCGGTTAAGCGGACCTTATCCGTTTTATCCATCAATTCGACAAGACTGTCCATTGCTGCGCTCATTTTGCCATAGTCGAGGTTGCAGACTTCGAAATAAAAGTCTTCAAATGCTTCAGTGCTCATTTTGGCTAATTGGGCCATGGAATTTGTCGGGTAGCGAAGTACGACCCATTTTGTTTTTGGCACGCGGATATTTCTATGTACTTTACCGACTGTCTGTCCATGAATCGCCATCTTCTCTGGAGGGACATCGGATTGTTCATTGATATTATCCCCGGCACGAAGCCCGATATAGGCATCCATCTGTTTCATTACGTTTGCTTCAAACTCACCCATCATCTTGTACTGTTCTTCTTTGGCACCCATCAACAAGGCACGATCGACTTGGTGATCCTTTAAAAGGACGAATGGGTAACCACCAGCTGCATAGGCTTCATTCACAAGGGCGTTAACAAGCTCACGCTGCAATCCAAAGTTTTCGATCAAGATTCTTTCACCTTTTTGAAGCTTCACGGAATAATTGATTAAATTTTTAGCCAATGTTTCAATTCTGGGATCTTTCATAAAAATACCTCCATTGTTTAAATTCGACTTATCTTTCTATCATACCCGATTTCCAGCCATAAGTGTCACCCCATGAATTTCATGGAGGAACTGGATGCAGGCAACAATATTTCCAGATTAGGGTTTGATGGGGTATATTGAAAAAATAAATACGTTTATAATAATAGGGAAGGGGTAATTAATATCTAACAGCTACTAAATAAGTCGATTTTTTCGGAGGTGTTCCAATGGAGATTATTTTATACGTAAGTGCTGCTGTTGCAGCGATAGCCTTTTTGGTCCTTGTTATTTTCCTGACAAAGGTACTGACATCGCTTCAAACAACCCTGGACAGTGTGGCCCGGACGCTGACAGGACTAGAGAGCCAAATGCAGGGCATAACGCTCGAAACTACCCAGTTATTACATAAAACGAATACGTTGGCTGAAGATTTGCAGCAAAAGTCAGAAAACCTGAACACGGTGGTGGATGCTGTGAAGGATGTAGGTACATCCATCTCAAGCTTTAATTCTTCCATCCAAAAGGTTTCCCATAAAGTGCAGGCTGAGATTGATAATAATCAAGAACGAATCTCACAGATTGTACAATGGAGTAATGTAGCTTTAGAGATTAGGGATAAATGGAAGACTAGAAGCAAACAGGCTGCCCCAACCCCAACTGAAAGTGCGGAATTAGAAAGGGAAGCACTGGAAACCGATAACCTGCCTAAAAAAAGGTTTTTACGTTCTAGATCATAAAATCTAGTTATATAAAAAATGAACTGAAAATTGAAAGGGGAATGTATTATGACTCAAAAAGAATTTCAGACAAAGGACTATCAGAAATCATATGAGGACGAACGCGACTCGATCAATTCTAAGGACTTTATGATTGGCGCCTTGATCGGCGGGATGATCGGAGCGGCCACTGCTTTGTTCATGGCTCCCAAAACAGGCAAGGAACTAAGGAACGATTTCAATGAACAAGCTAAAAACATTTCAGAGAAAACGGAAAGATTAAGACAAACGGCGATGGAAAAAGGTACGGTTCTTGCTGATACTGCAAAAGAAAAAACAAGCTCCGTAACGGAAATCGTTTCAAATAAATCTTCAAATATCGTTAATAAAGTGAAAAGCCTAAAAACGGGAAAAGAAAACGGCGACTCTGCTGATGATACGACAAATTCGAGCAATAAGGATATAGATGTGACGGGAACTTCCGATTCTCCTATCGTATCTGTAGAAACGAATTTTGCTAACGGCAGCAACTCGGAAACTGATCCTGCCGATCCTACAAGCGGAAACAAGAATACGGCAAAATTAAAACTTGATGAAGCGAAAAAGGCATTTGATGAAACAGAGAATAAACTAACGAAATAAATTCTTGACCCTCCATTCTTTTAAAAGGGATGAAGTGACATAAAGTTACGTAGAATAAGGCGGTGAAGCGCTTCGATGGCTTCACCGCCTTTTTGATGGTAAAATTTATATGTACAAGGAAAGGAGATGCATTATGAAGATTACCAAAATTGAAACAGAAGAACAATTCAATCAGCTTTTAAAAGAGGATACTTTCCTACTTTTCAAGCATAGCGTAACATGCCCGGTCAGTGCTGAAGCATATGAACAATATGAAAAGTACATCTCAGAGAACGAACAACTTAAAACGGCCTATTTAGCCGTTCAGGAAGCTCGTCCACTATCCAATTATGTGGCAGAAACATTTGATATCAAACATCAATCACCTCAGGCCATCCTTTTTAAAAGTGGAAAACCGGCCTGGAATGAATCTCATTGGCGGATTACATATGATTCATTGAGCAAAGCCATTACAGAATGAATGGAAGGCCGGATCCCAGATAGGGGATCCGGCCTTTTATTATTCCATTGATTGGCGGGCCTAAGGATGTTAATCCTGGGGAAACCTATTCTAGGGAAGGCCCTTTCGTAAAGACTCTTTAAATATTTCTCCTTCGGACAAGTGGCAGAAGATTTAAACTTTTCTATGTTCTTGTGAAAAATGATCAATTAAATGATAGCTTTCCTGTTCTATTTCCAATATAATTCCTACAACGGATCGTGTTTCAATATTCTGTGTAATCGTTTTTCTGGCATGAGCGGCACCTAGTTTTAAGTATTTATAACTTTAATGCTTAAAAGCGTTTAATTATTAAAGAAAAATATAGTGACATTTATGGACACTTCATTTATAATTGATTTAATCATACATGAAATATTCTAAATTTTTCATTGATAAAACAATCGGGGTGGATGTTCGAGGGTCCGGATGGGATTTTTTAGTTTGAATCCGCTGAACCGATTTCTATTTTAAAAAACGAAGGGATGGATTTGTAATGAGCAACAAAGAGCTTGATGGACTTCGTAATCAACTGGATGATGTGAACCTTCAGTTATTACATCTTATTAATCAACGTGCTGAACTTGTACAGGAAATTGGTCGCGTTAAAGAAAAACAAGGTGTAAACCGTTACGATCCGGTCCGTGAAAGAACAATGCTGGATCTTATCGAAGCTAATCATCAAGGACCGCTTGATCTTGGTTCGATTAAACATATTTTCAAAGAAATCTTCAAATTGGGCTTGGAGCTTCAAAAAGACGATCAGAAGAAAACGCTTCTTGTATCTAGAAAACAAAAGGCTGAAGACACTATCATCGACATTAAGGGTGAATTGGTCGGTAATGGAATCCCGAGCTTCGTTTTCGGACCATGTGCCGTTGAATCTTATGAACAAACTGCTGCGGTGGCGGAAGTCATTAAAGCTAAAGGTTTGAAATTGATGCGCGGAGGTGCATTTAAGCCACGTACATCCCCATACGACTTCCAAGGACTTGGTTTGGAGGGCTTACAAATACTTAAACGTGTTGCTGACGAATACGGCTTGGCCGTCATCAGTGAAATCGTGAGCGCTAACGATATCGAAGCGGCGATCGATCATATTGATGTCATCCAAATCGGTGCACGCAACATGCAAAACTTCGACTTGCTAAAAGCGGCTGGTGCCGTGAATAAACCAGTTCTATTAAAACGCGGACTGGCTGCAACGATTGAAGAGTTCATTCATGCAGCGGAATATATCATGTCGCAGGGCAATGGCAACATAATCCTTTGTGAACGCGGTATCCGTACTTACGAAAAAGCAACAAGAAACACACTTGATATCTCTGCCGTACCGATTTTAAAACAAGAAACCCATTTACCGGTCATGGTTGATGTGACGCATTCCACTGGACGTCGCGACCTCTTGCTTCCGACGGCTAAAGCGGCGCTTGCAATCGGTGCTGACGGTGTAATGGCAGAAGTGCATCCAGACCCATCTGTTGCTTTATCGGATTCTGCACAGCAAATGGACTTCAAACAATTTGATGAATTCTACGATGAAATTAAACGTTTGAATTGGGTAACTGTATAAGCTGGAAAGTCTTTAAAATATCTACTTACGGCCCTTACCTCCTTGGCAAGGGCTATTTTTAATGGTAAAATACTTGTTTTTACAGAAAAAGCATCGAAATAGGCACTATTGGATTGCAGGAAAGATTCGACTATCGTATGATAAATAACAAGAATAAGAACTGTTCGGAAGATTGAGTCATACATAAAGTGATATCTATGTGAATTTTATACTTGAAAAGGGTATTGAATCTTTGACTGAGAAGAGAGTAGGACTGCATTTTTTGTTAGGCAGATCGTTCCTAAAATAATCTTCCTTATAGAGGAAAACGCATAAAAGAATTTTTCCCGAAATAATTCGGGTCTTTTATGGGGAAAATGAAAGAAATGGAGGAATGGATGAATGAATAATATAACCATTTATGATGTGGCGCGTGAGGCGAATGTTTCCATGGCCACCGTTTCCCGTGTAGTTAACGGGAATCCGAATGTAAAGCCTGCAACAAGGAAGAAAGTTTCGGATGTGATTGAGAAGTTAGGGTACCGTCCCAATGCAGTGGCAAGGGGTCTTGCCAGCAAGAAAACGACAACAGTCGGGGTCATAATTCCGGATATCTCGAGCATCTTTTTTGCCGAATTGGCACGAGGCATAGAAGATATAGCCACCATGTATAAATACAATATCATTCTAAGCAGTTCCGATGAGAATATAGATAAGGAATTCCATTTGTTGAATACGATGCTTGGAAAACAAGTGGATGGTATTGTATTCATGGGCGGTAACATTTCTGATGAGCATGTCAAAGAGTTTAAGAATTCACCCGTTCCAATCGTTCTGGCAGGTTCGGTGGATGAAAGCGGACAAGTTCCATCGGTTAATATTGATTATGAGGCGGCGGCATTCGACGCAGTGACCTTCTTTGCTAAAAAAGGCCACAAGCATATCGCTTTTGTAAGCGGAAATCCTTCCGCGCTGATTGATGAAAAGAAATTGACTGGTTATAAACGAGGGTTGAAAGAAGCTGGGCTTACTTTCGATGAAAGCTATATTGTTGAAGGCGATTATACATATGATTCAGGAATCGAATCTTTTGAAAAGTCACTGGAAGCTGAAGAGAAACCGACGGCATTCATCGCCAGTGCTGATGAAATGGCGCTTGGAATTGTCCATGCGGCACAGGACAAAGGGTATAATGTACCGGAAGACTTTGAAGTGATCAGCTTCGACAACACGAGATTGACATTGATGGTGCGACCGCAAATCACGACGATCGTTCAACCTTTATATGATATTGGTGCCGTTGCGATGAGGCTTCTGACAAAGTTGATGAATAAAGAAGAAGTGGAGGAAGGTCATGAAAAAGTGATCCTGCCACATCGGATTGAAAATCGTCAATCAACGAAATAAGCTGGTTTGGAGAGTGTCCTGGGGGCACTCTCTTTTGTTTCTTAAAAAAAAGATCGTTTTTCAACGATCTTTTGGTTGACTGTGGTCCTTGCCTGCTGATGTTTGCTTGGAAGACCGAATGGGATATAGAACCTTTTCAAGTGTCAGGGCATTTTTCTCGGTAATTTCAGGCTTCCTCGGAATGGGTTCGTATATATCCTCCATATCATCCCATTCTTTCGGTAGCGAAACTGGGGACTCAGGCTGCCAGCAATCAAGCCATTCTTTTGATAAGGGACCTGATATATCATTATCCGTCATTTCAAGCCAGACCCTCGACCAAGCCCTCGGGACGACGCGCCATATATCATATCCCCCGCCCCCTACTGCAATCCACCGTCCTTCGCAATACTTATGAGCCATTTCGTGGGCTAACTTTGGTATTTCTCTATAAATCTTCATGGTGGCCGATAAATGGGTGAGCGGATCGTAATAATGGGAATCCGCTCCGTTTTGCGTTAAAATGACATCCGGTTTGAAGAATTCAATGACCTCTTTAAAGGAAACTGTATAGCATTCGAGCCAGGAGCCATCTTCCGTGAATGCATCAACCGGGATGTTGAATGAATAGCCGTATCCTGTTCCTTGACCCCGTTCGTTAATATTGCCTGTGCCGGGAAATAAGTAGCGTCCCGTTTCATGAATGGATAGGGTGCATACATCCGGATCATCATAAAATGACCATTGGACTCCGTCGCCATGATGTGCATCAGTATCGACATATAAGACACGTGCCCCATATTTTTTTTGCAGGTATTTAATCGCGACCGAACTATCGTTATAAATGCAGAAGCCCGAGGCTTTCCCTCGGAAACCGTGATGCAGGCCCCCTCCAAGATTAAGTGCATGCAGGGACTGACCGGTCATGACGGCATCAACCGCAGTTAATGTACCGCCTACAAGCAAGGCGCTTGCTTCATGCATCCTGGGGAAGATTGGGGTATCTTCTGTTCCAAGCCCGTAATTCATGGCCTTTTCAGGGGGGAGCTTACCCTGCCCTGCTAATCTGACAGCGTTTACATAATGCGGATCATGGATCAATTCCAATTCTTCATCTGTAGCCATTCTTGGCTTGATAATTTGATCATCACTGATGGCATGGTGTTTTTTTAACAAATCCAACGTGAGTTTAAGCCGTTTTTGATTGAACGGATGTTCATCGTTGAATTTATAGGTAAGGAGTTCATCCGAATAGACAAAAAGGGATGTATCATTCATGGGAAATCCCCGGTAGACTAGGCCATAAAACGGTATAGCCTTCTTTCTTCAAATCCTCCACCACCATAAATGGATTCATCGTCTGCACTCGAATTACAAGAATCTTATAATCGGTCCCATCTTTTTCAGGATAAACAAGAGTGCTCAGGATATTGGAATTGCGCCTTTTGAAAATGCGGGCAATATCATGAAGGGTACCTGCCTTATCAGGGATTTTGATTTCGATTTGGGAACCGGGCTGGTTGACTCCGGTCAACTCAACGTATGAATGAAGCAAATCAGAACCGGTTATGATGCCTACTAATTTCCTTTCTTTTACGATTGGAAGGCAGCTGATATTGTTATCGCAAAAAATAGCCCCGATTTCTTCGACGAAATCTAGCGGGTGCCCTGTGATTATATCCGTTCTCATGATGGTTGATAATGCTTTTTGTAAATCATTTTCGTTTTCTGCGGTGCGGAATATAGAAGGGGCAGCATCCCGTATATCACGGTCGCTGACTAATCCGACAAGTTGAAAGCTGTCATCGACAATGGGTATATGGCGAATTCGTTTCTCCTTAATGATTAAGACAGCGCTATGGATTGTATCCGTTGGAGTAAGAGTGATAATATCCTCATTCATTATTTTTTCAACAATCATATTCCTTCCTCCTCTTATACGCCTCTTTAATACATGAACCGATTCATAAAACGCAATTGGTCGAATTTTTGGATGGATTCCGGCGGCACTCTTTTGCCAATCCGGGCCATCAGGCAGTTGGCCGGGTGGGAACTGATTTCAGGATCATCTGTTGCAAAGTAGACCAAGTCACCGGCACTCATCATTTTTTCCATGACCTTGCGATAGTCCCAAATATTCAGCCCTGTCCCTTTCAAGTCCCAATGCCAATAGTATTCAGTGGTGATGATGATGAAGTCTTCGACCGAATCGTCTTCCATGGAAAGGCTGATTAAGTTCTTCCCGACGGAGGCACCCCGGTATTTAGGGATGACCTCGATTGCACCAAGCTCTATCAGGTCCTCCATCTTGATTTCCGACCAGCGTTCCAAGGGATCGGGATATAAATAAGTTACATAACCAACGATGGTTTCCTTTTCACGGGCGATAAAGATCCTGCCTTCAGGCAAGTCAGCAATCTCTATTAAAGCTTTATGCTGCAAAGCAGGCGGGCGGAAGGCGACCAAGTCTTCGTGAAACTCATAAGCGGACATTTTTCCCCCGTTTAACGGCCCCTCGATGATGAGCGTCCCGCTTAATGTCTGCAGTTCCTTAGTATAAAAGGTCTTATTATATTCCATTCTTTCACCACCCTTGTAAAATAGTAATCTTATAACTCTCGCATTCAAGCATAAGGAGCATTGCTTTTAAAACTGGCCGAATGGAAAGCTTACATAAATTATACATAAAAAAAGTGGCATAATGCAGAAAGTTCAAGGCTTATATGAATCTTTTGTTACAGTGCTTCCCATATATCCGCTATCGATATGAACTCATAATAACTATAAGTGATTTTCAAAATTCATCAAGAAAGATTTTCCCTAATATGGAAGTGTTGAATATTTTAAAAATTGAGATAATTGTGTTTTTATACTATAATGAAAATATAGAGCCGAATAGAGGGGGAGTTTGCCATATGAATGTGAAAGCGTTGCCAGTAGTGGAAGGTAATTTTAATTTAAAGAATTACGATGAAAAATACAAGAAATTTGACTGGTCCGAGACGGAAAAGGAATTTTCCTGGTCTGAAACAGGTAAAGTGAATCTTGCATATGAAGCCATTGACCGCCATGTTGAAACATATAAAAAGAACAAAGTAGCCCTTTATTACAAAGACGATAAAAGAAATGAAAAGTATACTTTCAAGGAAATGAAAGATTATACGAACCAAGCTGCCAATGTGTTCAAGAACATTGCCAATGTGGAAAAAGGCGATCGCGTTTTCATCTTCATGCCACGCTCCCCGGAGCTTTATTTTGCATTGTTGGGTGCGATTAAAACGGGGGCGGTCGTAGGGCCGTTGTTCGAAGCCTTCATGGAAGGCGCGGTAAGGGATCGCCTTGAAGATAGTGAGGCAAGTGTGATAGTGACGACCCCTGAGCTTTTGCCGCGCGTCCCAGTAGATGAATTACCCCATTTAAAACATATTTTCCTAGTGGGGGAAAATATAAAAGAAGAAGGAAAGTATCATCACTTCAATAAAAAATTAAAAGAAGCGGACAAAAAATTCGAAATCGAATGGGTAGATCGGAATGACGGCCTGATTCTTCACTATACCTCAGGTTCCACAGGGAAGCCAAAAGGGGTGCTTCACGTTCATAATGCGATGATCCAGCATTATCAAACGGCAAGGTGGGTCCTTGATTTGCAGGAAGAGGACGTGTATTGGTGCACAGCGGATCCTGGATGGGTGACAGGGACGTCTTACGGTATCTTTGGACCTTGGCTGACAGGAACCTCCAATGTCATTGTAGGTGGGCGATTCAAGCCTGAATCCTGGTATAAAACCTTGGAAGACTTTGGTGTCACGGTTTGGTATAGTGCTCCGACAGCCTTTAGGATGCTGATGGGTGCAGGTGATGAAATCGTTAAACGGTTCGATTTGGGTTCTCTCCGCCATGTTTTAAGTGTCGGTGAACCGTTGAATCCGGAAGTGGTGCGCTGGGGAATGAAGGTATTCAATCACCGTATCCATGATACATGGTGGATGACGGAGACCGGGGCTCAGGTCATATGCAATTATCCTTGCCTGGAAATCAAACCGGGTTCGATGGGTAAACCGATTCCTGGTGTGAAAGCGGCAATAGTGGATGATCAAGGCATCGAGCTTCCACCGCACAGAATGGGGAACCTGGCCATCAAGAAAGGATGGCCTTCGATGATGAAGACTGTCTGGAATAATGAATCAAAATATGAATCTTACTTTATGCCAGGTGATTGGTATGTTTCCGGTGATTCCGCTTATATGGATGAAGATGGTTATTTCTGGTTCCAAGGCCGGGTTGATGATGTCATCATGACGGCAGGGGAAAGAGTCGGACCTTTCGAAGTGGAAAGCAAGTTGGTCGAGCACCCAGCCGTAGCTGAAGCGGGGGTCATCGGTAAGCCCGATCCAGTTCGGGGGGAAATTATCAAAGCATTTATAGCCCTCCGTGACGGATACGATGCAAACGATGAGCTGATTGAAGAAATTCGCCAATTCGTAAAGAATGGTCTCGCAGCACATGCGGCGCCGCGTGAAATTGAATTCAGGGATAAACTTCCTAAAACAAGAAGCGGGAAAATCATGCGCCGTGTCTTGAAAGCTTGGGAACTGGATCTCCCAACTGGTGATTTATCATCGATGGAGGATTGAAACGCTGGGCATTCTGATTTTAGATGAAAATTAAAAGGCATCCATGGTCAATTGCATGGATGCCTTTTTTTGAGTTCGGGAACATTAGTCGAATCAGTGTGGGAGATTATAATGAAACAGGCTGTCGGGAAATCCCCGACAGCCTGTTTAAAAAGAGTGTCATTCTTCCTCTTCTTCAGCTTTATCTGTGTCTTTATCTTTATCATTGACTGTATCTTTATCATTGACTGTATCTTTATCTTTGTCGGTCTCTGTATCTTCTTTGTCTATATTCCCTTTGTCTTGATCTTTGTCTTGATTTTGCTCTTTATCTATAACTTTATCTATATCTTTATCTTTATTTGTGTCTTTATCTTTATCTGGTTTACCGTTCTCTTCTTTTGAGTCTGGTTTTTTAACTTCTTGAGTTATTTTATCATTTCCGCGATCATCTTTATTTTTAGTCGAATCTTCTTTTGAACCTGTCTTTTTAGCGCCGCTTTCAACACGCTGAGAAGGGGCTGATTCTTTACCGACTATGTCTACGGCCGTTACATAATAGGAACCGCCTGAGCCGACTTTGTAAACAAGACTCTCACCAGCATTGATGCTCGCCACTTTTTTGCCGTCTTTATAGACACGATAGCCGACGACATCTCCTTCATGATGCAGGCCCCATGTAATTTTATCGTTACTGATCGTTATGGATAGGGGATCGGGTACTTTGCCATTATCATTCAATTTCGCTTTCGCCCCGACGACATTTCCTGATTTTTCGCCTCCGGGAATAACGGATCCCGGGTCAATCACATATTGCAATCCGATATCTGCGAACGAATCTGGATTGAGCATGAACCCGCCGCTCGTGAATTCGCCAGGCGTTTGCGGAAGGGCTGCGTAGCGTTTGCTGCCGACTGATACATATTGTCCATCTATGAAACTATCATCCGCCTTGGATGGAGCATATTTGGCGATGAATAAATCTGATTTTACAAGCCCTGCCTTTTGGCATGCACTTGAAGGCAGCAGTCCTGAAACGGCACAGAAGGAACGGCTGACAATTCCGCCAGGCATTTCAAACCGCTTATCGGGATCGACGAGTTTCGGGTCGACTTTATATGCGGCATTGATCAGATCTGCCCAATAATATATATTCCGTTTATTATATTCAAGACCATTGTAGGTCCCTTGCAAGGATTTCGGTGTATCATAACCCAGCCATGTACCGAATGATACATTCGGGTTGGTTGCGACGAACCATGCGTCCCAGTAGTTTTGGGAAGTTCCGGTCTTACCTGCCCAATCGCTTGAGAAAGCAAGTCGGTTCCTGACCGAAGCGGCCGTCCCGCTGTTTACGACATCGCGCATCATATCAAGCGTCAGGTAAGCGGCTTGTGGTGAGAAAACATCCACTGGTTTCACTTTATGCTGATAGATGACCTTGCCATCTTTCGAAACGATTTTATCGATCATATAAGCATCGATGAATTCCCCTGAATTGGCAAATGTGCCAAACGCATTGACGTTTTCTTCAACGGTTACACCTCTGTTCATGGCACCTAATGACATGGCAAGATTGGAGTAATCCCCTTTCGTCACGGTGGAGAATCCCATTTTCTCCAAATAGGAAGCGGGGCTCAGGTTGATTATTTTCTTGTAAAAGAGCGCTGCCGGAATATTATAGGAATTCTTTAGGGCCTCGCGGGCAGTCGATACTCCCGTATAGCTGCCGCCGCCATAGTTTCCTGGACTCCACGCTTTGCTGCCTGCCGGAATGGAAATGGGCACGTTGGCCGATATGCTTCCAGGTGAGATTTTGCCCAGATCGATGCCTGGACCATATATGAGCAAAGGCTTCATCGTTGATCCGTTTGATCGAAGTGATGCGGTTGCATGGTTCGTCTGTTCCCGCTTGAAATCACGGCCACCTACGAAACTGATGATTTTTCCTGTTTTATTTTCGATTAGAATAGCTCCGGCTTCAACGGGCTCGCCCGCTTTATCGTATCCGAAATTCGGATAGTTTTTCGTAACTTCCTGCATTTTATCATATATCTTTTTATTGACCGTCGTATAGATCTGATAGCCGTTTTGACGCAGCTTGCGATCGGCAAGTGCTACATATTGTTTTTTTAAATCTTTATCCTTTAAATCTTTCTCTTCATATCCATCTTCTTTTGCCAGACTGACAGAAAGGATTTCGATGGAGCGTTTTTCAATTTCATGGGTGAGCCAAGGATATTTCTCCGATGGCAACGCCTTTTTACCGATAAAGTCTTTTGTTATGTCGTATGCGCTTGCTTTATCATACTCTTCTTTTGTTATGTATCCATTACTATACATCCGTTTTAAAACGGTTTTCATCCGGTTGATGCCGGGTTCTTGATTTTCTTTCAGTTTTCCTTGCTGGGTATACGGTGTATAACCGAAAGGACTTTGCGGCAATCCAGCAATAAAGGCAGATTGGGGCAGTGTCAGATCTTTGGCCTCCACGCCGAAAATACCTTCAGCAGCGGACTCGACACCAGCGATGTTCCGACCGGAAGAATTTCGCCCCAGAGTGGAGACATTTAAGTATGTTTCCAAAATCTCTTCTTTTTCAAAGAACTTTTCGACCCGGAGTGCAAGCAGGATTTCTTTTGCTTTCCGATCAAATGATACTTCGTTGGTCAGGATTTGGTTTTTAATGAGCTGCTGTGTTAAAGTGCTTCCTCCCGATTGGACGGATGCATTCGTAAATTCCTGGTAAATGGCACGCAGGATAGCTTTCGGGACAACCCCGTCATGTTCATAAAAATACTCATCTTCTGTAGCGATGACTGCATTTTTAAGATACTCCGATACTTTATCGATGGACACTTCTTCACGCTCAAGGTCACTCTTAAGCTTGCCTAAGTATACGTCATCAGCAAAGTATACCTCAGAGGTCTCTTCGTAATTGTAGATGTCTTTTTTTAAATCTTCCTTTGAGCGTACCGGCTCATCTTTGACGAGGGCAGCAAAATAGCCAGCTCCAACGCCGCCGGCGAATGAGAATCCTAGAACCCCAACAATAATGAGGATCAACGTTAGGTTCCAAATGACTTGGTATGTAACCCTTGCATTTTTTTGTGTTTTTTCATTTTTAAAAAAACGGGTTATCTGTTTCCATGCTGTTTGAAATCTATCTTTTTGATTATTATTCATCGTATCATACCCCCTGAAATCACATATATTATAGCATATAACACGGAAAGGAAAGGCGAACTTTCATATTTTTCTAGAATCTGTAAGGGTGATGTTGACAATGAATCTTATGTATGATAAAAATTTATTAATAATAAAATTTATTAAAAAAGCGCGATGATAGGACCCAGTAGTCAAACTATCCCTGTTTTAGAGAGCCGGTGGTCAGTGGAAATCGGTACACATGGTGAGATGAATTACTTCCTGGAGCATTTACTGTGAAATGATTAGTAGCAGGAAACGGTTGACGACCGTTATTCGTCTCGAGCGGAGGGCGCATTATGTCCTCAAGTTGGGTGGTACCGCGAATTTATTCGTCCCTTCATATTATATGAAGGGGCGTTTTTGTATGCTTTTTGCGGGATTTTTTCGGATTGAAGGAGGAATTGTAAAATGGAATTGCTAAAGGAACTCGAGTGGAGAGGGATTATTTATCAACAAACGGATGAAGAGGGTTTTAAGGACCTTTTAGAAAAAGAGAAAATTTCTTTATACTGTGGTGTAGATCCAACCGCGGATAGTATGCACATCGGACATTTACTGCCATTCTTGACAATGCGCCGTTTCCAGCAGCACGGTCACCGTCCCCTTGTGCTTGTAGGAGGAGCGACTGGACTTATCGGTGATCCAAGCGGTAAAAAAGAGGAACGCCAGCTGCAAACGCTGGAAAAAGTCCTCTATAATGCCGACTGCCTTAAAGGACAGCTATCCCACATCTTTGAATTCGACGGTGAAAATGGTGCTGTCATGGTCAATAACTATGACTGGATAGGTAAAATCGACATGGTTACGTTCTTGCGTGATTACGGGAAATACATCGGCATTAACTACATGCTGGCAAAAGACACGGTTGCTTCCCGTTTGGAAACAGGGATTTCTTTTACGGAATTCGCGTATACAATTTTACAAGGGATCGACTTTAGCCATTTATACGATAATCATGACTGTAAGTTGCAAATTGGCGGAAGTGATCAGTGGGGCAATATTACGACCGGTCTTGAAATGATTCGTAAATCGCATGACGAGGAAGCAAAAGCGTTCGGCATGACGATTCCGCTTGTGACGAAAGCGGACGGAACGAAATTCGGTAAAACGGAAGGCGGGGCGATTTGGCTTGACCCGGAAAAGACGACTCCGTATGAATTTTACCAATTCTGGATCAATACAGCGGATGCTGATGTCGTGAAATACTTGAAATTCTTCACATTCCTATCACGTGAAGTAATTGAAGAGTTAGAGCAGTCCGTACAGTCCGAACCGCATTTGCGTAAAGCGCAAAAAGCCTTAGGGGAAGAAATGACCCGTTTGATTCATGGTCAGGAAGCTCTTGATCAAGCAATCAAAATCTCTGCCGCCCTATTCAGCGGTGAGGTGAAGAATTTAAGTGCAGCGGAAATCAAATTGGGCTTTAAAGATGTCCCTAGCTTCGAACGTGAAAGCAAAGAAGATATCGGCTTGGTCGATTTAATCGTTGAAGCGAAAATTTCGCCTTCAAAGCGTCAAGCCCGTGAAGATATTCAGAATGGGGCAATCTCCATAAATGGGGAGAAAGTGACTGATCTGCAATATGTAGTGACGGAAGCTGCCAAGATTGAAGGGGAGTTCATCCTCGTTCGACGCGGTAAGAAGAAATATACATTAGTGAAATGATTGTTCAAGGCCCGGCTGAATTACAGCCGGGCCTTATTTTGAAGTATTTAGTGCCAAAAAAACCCCCATCCAAGGATGGGGGTTTTGAAGTTATTAACGAGAGTAGAACTCAACGATAAGAGCTTCGTTAATTTCAGCAGGCAATTCAGAACGTTCTGGTAAACGAGTGAAAGTACCTTCTAATTTCTCAGCATCGAAAGTAAGGAAATCAGGTACGAAGTTAGTTGCTTCAACTGATTCTTTGATGATTGAGAAGTTGCGTGATTTTTCACGAACTGAGATTGTTTGTCCAAGAGTCACTTTGTAAGATGGAATGTCTACGCGGCTTCCGTCTACAGTGATGTGACCGTGGTTAACAAGTTGACGTGCTTGACGACGTGTACGAGCTAAACCAAGACGGTAAACTAGGTTGTCAAGACGTGATTCAAGAAGAACCATGAAGTTTTCACCATGTACACCTTTAAGTTTGCCAGCGCGGTCGAACATTGAACGGAATTGACGTTCAGTGATTCCGTACATGTGACGAAGTTTTTGTTTCTCTTGCAGTTGCATTCCGTATTCAGAAATTTTTCTGCGTTGGTTAGGACCATGTTGTCCTGGAGCATAAGGGCGTTTTTCTAATTCTTTACCAGTACCTGTTAGGGAAATTCCTAAACGACGGGATAGTTTCCAGCTTGGGCCAGTATAACGAGCCATAGGATGACTCCTCCTTTAAATGTTTTTATTTTGGTAAAATAAAAACCGTGTGAATGTACGATCATGACCATTTTGTTTTCATGTACCTTCGCCCTAGCAGCAGAGAGTTACGAGATACACCTCTGTATTGAGGAACAAAATGAGAACATAAAGGCTGTCACATAGGCTGCAATATTTTACACAAGGAGTATTGTATAATATTCTGCTCAATGAGTCAAGGATAGTTACGATTAAATAAGGGGAGAGAATCGCAGCGGGAAGATACAATACATTTAAATAACACTATTTTTGTATGCTTCATGGTTGGTTTCCCGGCATTCCTTGGGAGCCCTTATAGGTATCGTTCCCACCTAGTTCTTTTGCATCGTTTTTTGCGAATCGTATAAATAACTAAAAAATAGGCAGTTATCGGTGTTTCCCATTGGGCAGAAGGTCAATCGAATAGTGTGATAGAGGTTAAGGGCCAGGCGTTTTATATTGGGAGGAATTAAGGGAAGGACCGGATGCAAGTACATGGGATCCTGTAATGGAGAGGGGAGCAGGCAAGGATTGCCGCTCCCTTTAACTTTATAATTGCTTGGAAAGGATTTCTGCGAACTTCTCCAGTCCCTGCTGATCGATTTCGTCAAATCGGTCCGTGACCGGGCTGTCGATATCGAGGACCCCGAACAATTTGCCATCCTTCATGAGCGGTATGACAATTTCAGATCGCGATGCTGCGTCGCAGGCGATATGTCCAGGGAATTGATGGACATCCTCGATGCGCAGGGTTTTTTCAGTTGCCGCTGATGTCCCGCATACTCCTTTACCCATTGGGATGCGAACACAGGCTGGAAGTCCCTGGAAGGGTCCCAGTATTAATTGGCCTTCTTCGTATAAATAAAAGCCGACCCAGTTAATCTCATCAAGAAACTGATTAAGCAGAGCTGCCGCATTGCTTAAATTGGCTATCCAGTTCGTTTCATCCTCGATTAAGGCAAAAAGTTGTTTCTGGACAAGTTCATAGTTTTTTTCTTTTTTTCCTTGATACATTTCGACATTAAACAAAAGCGTTCACCTGTCTTCCGCATATTATTACAGCACTTTCTAATATGTTGCTTTATTGTTGGGAAATTGTCGAGAACTTACTAAAGGATTCAGGCTCTTCCGTGCAGAAATAGTCCATAAGACTTGTCTCAAAGAAAGCGAGGGATTGCCTAAATGAATCGCCAGACGCCAACGAAACAAGCCATTGTGGAAGCTGCACTGCATTTATTTCATTTAAAAGGCTATCATGCCACATCCATACGGGATATTGCGAACAAAGCGAAAGTGAACGCTGCAAATATTGCCTACTATTTTAAGAATAAGCAGGGATTGCTGGAATTCTGTTTCACTTCCTATTTAGAAGAGTATATCCTGGTCCTTGATACGAACATGACACTGCTGGACCTTAAAGGCCCCCAGCATTGCTTGATGAATCTAGTAATGGATATTCTCGATTTCCAGAGGGAAAACTTCCTGGCTGCACGGTTCATATATGGGGAATCTTCACTAGATTCCAATTTAAACCGGGAAATTCATTCGACTTATTTTACAAAGGAAAAGTCTTATTTTCAATATGTTTTGGAACAAGGGATTAAGAGCAGGAGTTTCCAGCAGGTCTCCATTCCCATGTATATGCTCCAGTTGAAGGGCCTGCTAACGGCTCCTGTCCTTCATACCCATTATGCGATGGATGTGCTTCATGTGTTCCCGCAGGAAGCCTATTACACGAATATTTATGCCAATGAAGTCGGACGTTTTCTGCAAGATACCCTTTTCATTGCCGAAGACCTACAGCCACTGTTAGCGGGCCGGCCTGAAGTGTATACATGAGTTACCCATTAAACTCTGCAATCAGCGCCTGATGGCCCTGACCCAAATCTTTAGCCTGATGGGCATCGGAACCATAAATAAGCGGAATGCCGAGATCGAAAGCACGCTTTGCAAACCTTTCTGGAGGATAAGGCTCACCGCATAGCGGCTTTACAAGGCCGGCTCCATTATAATCAAGTTCATACTTTTGTTCCTTGATCAAATCCAGCACCTTGTAAACGCGCTCGTCAAAACTTAATGCTGGCGGATATCGATGCTGGAATTTATGGACAAGCGTAATATGCCCGATCCGCTTAGGTTTATAAATGCCTAAATCAGCTTTTATCGATTTTTCCAGAGTATCGTAATATTTGGCATACACCGATTCGACTGAACCTAGTTCATTGGCAATCTCACCAAACCCATTTTCACTGAAATCGATGCAATGCCAATTGCTTTGATGCTTGATGAAGTGGACGGAAAGTATACTGTCATCAAGGAATTCTCCGATTTCGTCGAGGAATTCTTTTGTTTCTTTTTCATGACCCTCTATGAAGTCAACCTCTAGACCTCTTTTGATCAGGATTTTGTCTTTATAGCGTTCTTTCAGTACGCGGAGCTCCTGAAAGTAATCCAGGAGCAGGGCAGCGTCCATGCCGCTGTCTTTTTCAGGCGTAGGATCTTGAAAATCTCGTGGCAATGGAGCATGTTCCGTAAATGTGATTTCCTTTAATCCTAGCTCGATTCCCCGCGTAATATATTCATCGAATTTATCCGTAGAGCCGTGAGGGCAAAACGGAGTATGTACATGACCGTCAGCTTTCATAGTCCTTCCCTCCCAAAAAACAGGTATTTGTAGCAATTTTCTACAAAAAAATCATTTTTCTCATCAAAAATTATTGCTAACATGGTATCATAAAAGCATTAAATTTAACATTTTTAAAATTGATATATAAACGAGCAAGACTGTAGGGACTAGAACAGGGGGCTTACCATGGAGTACATACTTGGGGTAATTGTATTAATTTTGATTTTCATCATTTGGGGTTATTTTTTCAAAAAGAGATATTTTAAAGAGATCGATCGACTGGAATCCTGGAAAATAAGCATCATGCACCGCCCCGTGCTAGAAGAGCTTTCTAAAGTCAAACAATTGAACATGACAGGTGAAACAGAGGAAATGTTCGAAAACTGGCGCATTGAATGGGACGCTATCATTACGGACCATATGCCCGAAGTCGAAGAGCTTTTATTCGATGCAGAGGAGTCCATCGATAAATACCGTTTCAGCCGGTCAAAAGAGGTACAGCGCAAAATTACAGTCAAGCTGAATGAAATCGAGGAAATGATCAAAAAGATCCTATACGAATTGAATGAACTCGTAGGCAGTGAGGAAAAGAACCGATTGGAAATTGAGGATATTAAAGAATCCTACCGTCAATTGAAGAAATCCTTGCTTGCACACAGGCATAATTACGGGAAAGCGGCTGATAAGCTGGAAAATTCCTTGGATGAAGTATTGCAGATCCTTCAGAGGTATGAAGAAGAGACTGTGAACGGGAATTATTTGAATGCGAGGGAGCTCGTTCTTTCCATTAAGGAAAAATTGGCGATCTTGGCCGTTAAAATGGAGTTGCTCCCAAAATTATTGGTTGATAGTCAATCCGAGCTGCGCTCCCAGCTTCATGAATTGAAGGATGGCTATGAGGAGATGTCGGGACAGGGTTATCTGTTGAGTCATATCCAATTCGAGCAGGAAATATCAAGGCTTGAGGAAGAACTGAATCTTTATAAAGCACAATTGGAAAATGCCGAAACGGAAGCTGTGGATAAAGGCATTAAAGATATGCGCGAAAGCATTGAGGTGCTTTATGACCTTTTGGAGAAAGAAGTGCTTTCAAAACAGTATGTCTTGAAAAATGATGAAGTCCTCAGGAAAACGATAAGTGACCTTGAATATGAGAACGATAAACTTAAAGTTGAAACCATACATGTTCAACACACGTATCATCTAACGGAAAATGAGCTAGATGCACAACGGAAGATGGAAAAGCAGATTGCCCAGATTTCGAAACGCCATCAATTGCTCGTCTTGAAGATGGAGGATAATGTGATGGCAAGCTCGCTTATCAGCGAAGAGATGCAGGGGCTGGCAGTACAGCTGAAAGAATTACAGGAAAATCAAAAAGAATTCACCATTAAATTACAGGCTTTACGAAAAGATGAAATGGATGCCAGGGATTCACTGGCCGAATTGAAACGCAAAATGGTCGATACTGGCCGTTTAATTGCAAAAAGCAATATTCCAGGTCTTCCTGAAGAGTATAAAGCGGTGCTTCAGGATGCCAAAGAAAGCATGGATGACGTTCAGGGTAAACTTGAAGAAAAGCCGCTTGACATGGCCGCTGTTTATATTTATTTGGAAAAAGCTGTCCAACAGGTGAGTGCGGTCCACGAAAAAGCTGATGAATTGATTGAACATATGTATTTGGCCGAAAAAGTGATTCAATTCGGAAACCGTTATCGCAGCAGTCACGATACAGTTGCCGATAGTCTCAGGGAAGCGGAAGCCAAATTCCGAAGCTATGAATATCAAGCTGCATTGGAAACGGCAGCCACGGCCATTGAAAAGGTCGACCCAGGCAGTTTGCGAAAAATTGGGGCGAACATAGAAGAAGTTCTTTCCTGAAAACCCGCCATGGCGGGTTTTTTCTTTTATCGGATCCTGAATTAGTTTTCTGCCGAAATTGAAAAATGAGATCGATAGGGTTGGAAGTGAATCATTCTGCGGGAATTCAAAGAAGGCATGTCTCCTTTCGTTCATGGACCAGTGTTTTACATTCTCTTTCAAATCCAATTATGTTAATATTAGAAGTCGCAACAGCTACACTTGAAACGGCATTTAGAAGAGTGACCAACATAGATACAAAAACATGGAAGGTGAACCCATGATTTATTTTGACAATAGTGCAACAACAAAACCATATCCTGAAGTAATTGAATCATTCATGAAGGTTTCTTCGGACTATTTTGGAAACCCCTCTTCGCTGCATGGACTTGGGGTGCAATCCGAAAAATTACTTTCTGCTGCAAGAAAGCAAATCGCTGATTTATTAAAGGTGAAGAGCTCGGAAATATATTTCACTTCCGGGGGGACGGAAGGGAATAATCTTGCCATTAAAGGAACCGCCCTCTCTCAGAGAAATCGGGGAAAACACATAATCACGACGGCAATCGAACATCCTTCTGTAGAAGACGCATGCCAAGCATTGACGAAAATGGGTTATGAGATCACATATCTTCACGTTAACGAATTTGGGCAAATTGATTTAAACGATCTTAAGCATGCATTGAGGGAAGATACCATTTTAGTATCCGTCATGCATGTTAATAATGAAGTTGGCTCTATCCAGCCGATTGCTGAAATGGGAAAATTGTTAAAGCAATACCCACACGTGCTCTTTCATGTCGATAATGTGCAGGGGGCAGGCAAAGTTTCTTTATCAATACGTGATGCCAATGTGGATTTATGTACAATTTCCGGACACAAGGTGCACGGCTTGAAGGGGACGGGCATCCTTTATGTTCGTGAAGGCGTTCGGGTCGATCCGCTTTTCCACGGTGGCAATCAAGAAACGAAAATCAGGAGCGGCACCGAAAATGTTGCGGGAATCGTCGCCCTTTCGAAGGCTTTTCGTATTAGTATGAGCAATCAATTGCTGTGTCATGATAAGCTGCAGCAAATCAAAAATTATTTATATAAAGGTTTGAAGGAACTGGACGGGGTGTTGATTAACAGTCCTGAAAAAGGTGCACCCCATATTGTGAATTTTTCCGTACCGGGACTCAAATCAGAGGTATTGCTGCATGCGCTTGAATCGGAAGGGATATATGTTTCGACGACTAGTGCCTGTTCTTCGAAAAAAAGGACGGTAAGCAAAACGGTGGATGCGATGTTCCATAACCAAGCCCGTTCCGAAAGTGTGATCCGAATCAGTACTACCTATAGCAATGAGATGGAAGAAGCGAAGCAAGTTCTGGCGGCGATACAGAAAATAGTCGCTAATTTAGAAAAAATAATGAGGGTTGCAAAATGAAATTTGATCATATAATTATCCGTTATGGAGAAATCTCCACGAAAAAAAGAAACCGTAAAGGCTTTGTAGACAAAATGAAGGCGCATATCCGCTGGAGTTTAAAGGATATTGAAGGAGTAGTGCTAACAGCCAACAGGGAGCGGATGTACGTTCTCCTGAACGGTGTGGACCATAAGCCTGTCATTGACCGATTGAAAGGCATTTTTGGGATCCAGTCTTTAAGTCCTGCGATAAAAATTGAACGCGACTTAGAAGTGATGAAAACGGCAGCGTTGTATTACCTTAATCATACTCTTGAGGAGGTAAATACATTCAAAATCACGACAAAACGCGCAGATAAGGATTTCCCATATAATACCGATGAAATTAACAGGGCACTCGGCGGGCATTTGCTTCGGAATACAGAAAATTTAAAAGTGGATGTAAAGAACCCTGATTTGAACCTGCTGGTAGAAGTGAGACGCGAAGCCGTTTATTTGACGGGTGAAATCATCCAGGGGGCAGGCGGTCTTCCATTCGGTTCAAGCGGAAAGGCAATGCTGATGCTTTCAGGCGGGATTGATAGCCCTGTTGCAGGATTCCTTTCGATGAAACGCGGGTTGGACGTAGAAGCGATTCATTTTTACAGCCCGCCTTTCACAAGTGAGCGTTCACGTCAAAAGGTCATTGATCTGGCGGGCAAGCTTGCTGAAATAAGTGGAAGCATGAAAGTGCATATCGTTCCATTTACTGAAATTCAATTATTGATTCAAAAACAGATCCCGGAAAACTACTCAATGACAACAACTCGACGTTTAATGATGCGGGTCGCCGATCAAATCCGTGAAAAGGAAGAAGCCATGGCACTGATCACCGGTGAAAGCCTTGGACAGGTTGCAAGCCAGACGATGAGCAGCATGTTTGCCATCAATGAGGTGACGAATACACCGATCCTGCGTCCGCTGATTACGATGGATAAAACGGAAATCATTAAAATCGCAAGAGAGCTTGATACTTTTGAAATATCCAATCTGCCTTACGAAGATTGTTGTACGGTCTTTACGCCGGCAAGCCCAAAAACGAAACCGAAACGTGAAAAAGTCAATTATTATGAGAGCTTCGTTGACTTTGAATCATTGATTGAAAAAGCGGTCTCCGAAACAGAAATATTGACGGTTAAACCGGGTCAGACATTCGATAGGGAAGAAGCGATGGAAGACTTGTTTTAATATCCTGTAATTACCAATGATATTGTGCGAATGAAGCCATGTGTTTTAACACACTCTATAATCACAAGGAGGTGAAAAACTCATGGCAAACAACAACAGCTCAAACGAATTATTGGTACCTGGAGTGGAACAAGCTCTAGAACAAATGAAATATGAAATCGCTTCAGAATTCGGTGTACAACTTGGTGCCGATACAACATCTCGCGCTAACGGATCAGTTGGTGGGGAAATCACAAAACGCCTTGTTCAAATGGCTGAACAACAATTAGGCGGAGGTTTCAACAGATAATTTAATAATATGGCTACAGAGAGCGGGTTCTAAAACCCGCTCTCTTTATTTATTTGTAAAAATACATGGATATATTAGAGAAGTATCTTGTATAATGAGTAGGTACTAAGAGTTCATAAATGGAGGGGAAAAAAATGAAACGTAAAGATTTATTAGCTCCGGAACATTACAACTTAGTGAGTGAAATGGAACGTTTTGCAAAAGATCCGGAAAAAGTTGCTGTACTTTGGGAGAACGAAACCGGAGATAAAAAACAACTTACATATGAGAATTTATTAAATAGTGCAAATAAAATTGGAAATGCCTTCAAGAAAAAAGGGCTGGGTAAAGGTGATACGGTCCTTATCATAATCCCTCGTTTAGTAGAAGCTTATCAAGTGTATTTAGCCGCATTGAAAATTGGCATGATTGTCATCCCTTGTTCTGAAATGCTTCGTGCGAAGGACTTGCAGTATCGAGTCAACCACGGTGATGTTAAAGGAATCGTCAGTTTTCATGAATATACTCATGAATTGAATGAAATAGAGGGAGCGGAAAGCCTTCTGAAGTTTTCAATCGGAAAACGAATGGAAAATTGGCTGGATTTGAATGAGCTTGCCGATGATGAATCCGATCAGCTGCCAATGGCCGACACGAAGAGTGAGGATATGGCGTTCTTATCGTATACTTCCGGAACGACAGGTAATCCAAAAGGGGTTGTCCATACACATGGATGGGCTTATGCCCATTTAAAAACGTCTGCTGCAAACTGGCTGGGCATCAGCGAAGGGGATGTGGTTTGGGCAACGGCAGGCCCAGGGTGGCAAAAGTGGATCTGGAGTCCGTTCCTGGCTGTATTGGGAACGGGTGCAACAGGTCTTGCCTATCATGGGAAGTTCGAGGCGAAAAAATATCTTCAGCTGCTTCAGGGATACAAAGTGAATGCGTTATGCTGCACACCAACCGAGTATCGGTTGATGGCAAAGGTGGATAACCTTGATGACTATGATTTATCCCATCTTCATAGTGCAGTATCAGCGGGAGAGCCTTTAAATCAAAAAGTGTTCGAGGTCTTTAAAAACCATTTCCATATTGAAGTGCGCGATGGATATGGACAAACCGAAAATACCCTTTTGGTAGGTGTAACAAAAGGCATGGATATTAAATTGGGCTCCATGGGCAAACCGACTCCGGGCAACCATGTGGAAATCATTGATGATTCCGGTAAACCCTGTTCTCCTGGTATAGTCGGGGATATTGCCGTACATATCGATACACCTGCTCTTTTTAAAGAATATTTTAAAGATCCCGAGCGGACATCGAAGCAATTCCGTGGGGACTATTATATCACCGGCGATCAGGCGAAAATGGATGAAGATGGTTATTTCTGGTTTGAGGGTCGAACTGATGATATCATCATCAGTTCGGGATATACCATTGGACCGTTTGAAGTGGAAGATGCACTCGTTAAGCATCCATATGTGAAAGAGTGTGCCGTTATAGCAAGTCCTGATGAAATAAGGGGAAATGTGGTCAAGGCGTATGTTGTCTTGATGGATGATATCGATCCGGACAGCCAAGATTTGATCAAAACGCTTCAATCGCACGTAAAAGAATTGACTGCTCCATATAAATATCCAAGGAAAATCGAATTTTTAGATGAGCTTCCCAAAACGACATCGGGTAAAATCAAACGGGTGGATTTACGGAAAAGGGAAGAAGCACTACTTAATAATTAACGAAAGCATTTCCGTCAGCCCCCGGCTGACGTTTTTTTATTAACAGAGGCTTGCATAATCATAAATATGGGAATCCGTGAATTGAGATGGTACACTTACTGCATATCTGAAGGGAAAGAATCATTTAATAAGGAGTGTAGAGCGGGATGGGAACGTTATGGTTCAATGGGGCGATTTATACGATGATTAAAGAAAAAGATCAAGTGGAGGCACTCTTCACTGAAAAGGGGGTAATTGTTGATACCGGCAGCATTGACTATTTAGAACGTAAATATGCCGGCAATATTTCCAGGGAAATCGACTTAAAAGGACAAACGATGCTGCCAGGGTTAGTGGATAGTCACCTTCATTTGGTCGGGCATGGTGAAAGACTGCTTCGTCTAGACCTCTCTTTGATGGATAGCAGGGAGTCCATCATGAATGCCTTGAAGGAAAAGTGCTCAAAGACCCCTGCTGGAAAGTGGATTGTTGCCGAAGGGTGGAATGAAAATGAATGGCCCAGTCCTGAATTGATTTTACGGGATGAGCTTGACGCGATATCGACAGAACATCCCATCGTATTGAAAAGGATCTGCCGCCATGCCTTGGTGGTCAATTCCTGCGCCCTTTTGGAAGCGGGTATTAAAGAAGATATAAAAGAACCGTCAGGCGGGGTGATCTGCCGCTATCCAGAAGGTCGTTTAAATGGTTTATTTAAAGAAAACCAGGCGCAGAACCTGATTTTAGACAGCCTTCCTGGCATTGACCAAGAGTATATCGAAAACGCACTCATAGAGGCCATAGAAGACGCATATAAGCTAGGTTTGACTGGCGGACATACTGAAGACCTCCATTACTATAATGGCTTCCTTCCGACATATCAGGCGTTTAAATCGGTAATCGAGGACAGGGAAATGGCCTTTCGCGCCAATTTACTCGTCCATCACGAAGCGTTAGAAGAAATGCTGAAAGCAGGCGGCAGCTATCAAGAAGGTACGCGATATATCAAGTTCGACAGCATGAAGATATTTACCGACGGCTCCTTAGGCGGACGCACAGCCCTGTTAAGCGAACCCTATGCAGATCAAAGGGATACGAACGGTGTCGCGATATTCACTGAGCATGAGCTTCAGGAATGGGTGAAAAAAGCAAGGGATGCCGGAATGCCGATTGCTGTCCATGCCATTGGCGATCTCGCTTTTGAATACGTCTTGAATGCAATTGAAGCCATCCCCCCAAAAGAGGGACAGAGGGACCGGCTCATCCATGCGCAGATCGTCCGGCCGGAGCTGCTGGAGCGGGCGGCAAAACTGCAGGTCATATTTGATATCCAACCAGGTTTCGTCACGTCCGATTTTCCGTGGGTGGAAGAAAAGGTTCCAGCCAATCTATTGGATTCCTCCTATGCCTGGAAAACCTATTTGAATATGGGCATCATTTGTGCAGGAGGGTCAGATGCGCCTATAGAGCCATTAAATCCAATTTTGGGCATCCATGCTGCTGTCACAAGGACGAAAATCAACAGTGAGGACAGTACCGTATATGGCTTGGATGAAAGGCTCTCCGTTCATGATGCCTTCGCACTTTATACAAAAGGGAGTGCTGCAGCTATCGGCCAGGAAAAACGCCGCGGTCAGATCATCAAAGGGTACGATGCAGATTTTACCGTGTTTAATCTGGATGTCTTTGCTGTTGTGCCGGATGATCTCCTGAAAGTTGAGGCGGTCATGACGGTCATAGATGACAGAATCATGTATGATAAAAAATAACAGTTGCAAAAAAAGAAATGGATACGCAAAATAGTTAGAATTCGATAAAGGAATTAATGGAAAGAAGGCAGGTTATGAAAGTGGATGAACAAAAAGAAGGGGCGATCTATGCAGCCCTTTCTTATATGATGTGGGGAGTCGTGCCAATTTACTGGAAGTTCCTTCAGGGAGTCGGAGCTACAGAAATCTTGGCTCAGAGGGTATTATGGTCTTTCGTCTTCATGCTGGTTTTATTGATGTTCATGAAAAAACGACAAGCGTTTCTTGATTATGTCAAAAACATATTGGGAAATCCCAAACTCTTTGCGGCGTTACTAACGGCCTCACTGCTCGTTACAGCTAATTGGGGAGTGTTCATCTGGGCCGTTAACTCAGGACGGATCCTTGACACGAGCCTTGGATATTATATCAATCCGCTAGTCAGTGTACTATTGGGAGTGATAGTTTTAAAAGAAAAATTGAGCGGGGCACAGATCATGTCGTTCCTGCTTGCAGGAATCGGGGTCTTGATCCTAGGCATTCATTTCGGTACGATCCCGTGGGTCTCTCTTGTTTTGGCCATGACCTTTGGATTATACGGCCTGGCAAAAAAAATGATCAAAGCCGAATCGGCGATCGGGCTGACGCTCGAAACGATGATGGTAACGCCTCTTGCCCTGGGTTACCTGATATACTTGATGAACCAATCAGAAATGCAATTCTTTACAGCAGGAAGCACAAGCTTGCTGTTGGTGGGCGGTGGGATTGTTACGGCCTTGCCTCTTTTATATTTTGCAAAGGGGGCGGAGAAGATCCCGTTATCGATGCTTGGGATTTTTCAGTATATCGCTCCGACCTTATCCTTACTGATCGGGGTATTCGTCTATCACGAAAGTTTTACAAAAGCGCATCTTTTAGCCTTTTTGTTCATATGGTCAGCCTTGGCTGTTTATACACTATCCATTACGAAATGGGGTCAGGCAAGTGCACGCAGGTTTAAAGGCAAAGGGAACATCGGTGCGTGAATAAGAAAAAATGCTTGGTGGTTCCATCCCCAAGCATTTTTTTTGCCTATATTTAAAGAAACCGGTTTTACGGCAGGAGAATTGCTTGAGTCATGAAAGATAAATCCTCGGACCTATTTCAGAAACAATCAAATCAGATAGGCTGACAAGACCGTGAACGGGCTTTGCACGGGAGATAGTTGGTTGGAATTGTCTATAGTAGGAACTATCCAGGCTAATGATATGCTTTGTCAGGAATGCTGAGATGGCGGCATTCGGCTTTCTATTGCTATTTAGTTCATCGATGATACCCTGTGCATTGGTAATCCCGATCCTGTGGCCATAAAAGAGGTCTTCTCCTAATAATATTGCATTCTCACCTTGCCATTCAGGTGTTTCCTCATCGTGATCAGGGTTTTTGAAGTAAAGGCAATCCCCTGGTAAATAATCCGTTCCTTGATGAACATGAAGAGCCATATTCTTCGGAGGGCGCCAGTCATATAGAAATAGGCTTGAAAAAAGATAGTCGAAATTCCTAGGGCCGATTAAATCCAAAATGGCCTTTAAAAAAGTGACGACTATCGCTGTACCGCATTCGAAAGCGTAAAGCGTTCCATTCAAGAAAATGTCCAGGAGTGCAACATGAGGGGCAATCCCTGGCTGAAGGGTAAAAGTGCCATCCTTTGAAAGGCGCCAATATTGTTTATTGGATGCCGATTCCTCAAGTGTGGAAAATTCTGCATCACTTTTATCCAACGCAAAAGCTGCCTCGATGACTCGGTGCCTCAGTTGTATATCGAAATTAAGGTATCCAAAGCTCCGATATTCAAAAATGTTAGAATCTTCCGCTAGCAATTGGAGAATTTCAAGCGATTTAGCAGATGCTATACCTGGTTGGATGTGACTGACATCTAATAATTTGTGATTAATCTTTATCATGATCATATCCACCTTTTGCTTTTGAAATTAAGGGCTTATAAAACCAGTACACAAAAAATGTCCACAGGTTATGCTCATTATATGAATACCTGCAAGGAAATGACTCTTTGAACGTGTCAGGCACGTAAACGAGAATGATTGGAATGGCATGATGTTTTGCTAGATATCCTTTAACGCAAGGGAAACCTTTCCAATTAATGAGAAGAAGCAAATTAGTATTCCTTTTTCCCCATGAATTGATATAATGGGAGAGAAAAGTTCATATGTGCGAGAAATGTAGGGGGGCCAGTACTGCTGGCTGAGATTGCGTCCTTTAGATGCTGACTCTTTGAACCTGATCTGGATGATGCCAGCGGAGGGAACATATTATTACTGACTTTCTGTTTTGTATGTTAAGCGTCCGAATTCATCTTCGGGCGTTTTTTGTTTTTTTACCGGTATTGGAATGGACCCTGGCGCCTCATTATGGTTTCGGCATATGGATCTTATATGATGTGTAGGAGGATAATAGTTTGAATAAATTCTTACCACTGTTAACTTCGTTGTTCCTTTTGGCTGGATGTGGGGCAGGCGGAACTAATGAAAAAGAAGAATCATCTAAAAAAGAAGGCAATAAAGAATTAAAAAAGGTATCGGTCGTGCTTGATTGGACACCGAATACAAACCATACAGGATTGTATGTAGCCAAGGAAAAAGGGTATTTCAAAGAACAAGGTCTGGATGTGGAAATTATCATGCCAGGCGAAGCTGGAGCTGATAAACTTGTGGCTTCAGGGAAATCTGAATTTGGCGTGAGCTACCAGGAGGGCATTACGCAGGCCCGCGTGCAAGGCGTTCCGATTGTTTCGCTAGCTGCTGTCATCCAGCATAATACCTCTGGATTCGCTTCACCTGCGGCAAAAAACATTAAAACTCCCAAGGATTTTGAAGGGAAAACGTATGGTGGCTGGGGGTCTCCAGTTGAAAAGGCCATTATTGATTCACTTATGAAAAAAGAAAATGCCGATGTAAATAAAGTGGATATAGTGAATACAGGGGACACAGATTTTTTCACTTCGGTTAAAAGGGATATAGATTTCGCCTGGATTTATTATGGGTGGACAGGTATCGAGGCTGAGTTGCGGAATGAAAAGCTTAATATGGTTTACTTAACCGAATACTCTGATAAGCTGGATTACTATACGCCTGTTTTGACAACAAATGAAAAGATGATAAAAGAGGATCCTGAGACTGTTAAAGCATTCGTTCATGCAGCTTCGAAAGGGTACCAGTTTGCAATTAAGAATCCTGATGATGCAGCGGACATATTAATTAAGTCTGCACCTGATCTAGATCCAAAACTAGTGAAGAAAAGCCAGGAGTGGCTTGCAGATAAGTATCAGGATGATGCTCCGCGTTGGGGTGAACAAAAGCTTGAAATCTGGAAGAATTATAGTGATTGGATGAAGGAAAATAAGCTTCTTGAAGGTGATTTCAATCCTGAAAAGGCATTTACCAATGAATTTTTACCAAAATAGGAGGAAATACAATGGCCAATTCATTAATTAGTATACAAATCATTCCTAAAGGGGAAAATGTCATCCCCATGGTCGATGAAGCAATCAAGATCATTGATGAATCAGGTGTCAAGTATGAGGTTCACCCGCTAGAAACAACAATGGAGGGTGAGCTATCCGAGCTTTTTGCCGTGATAGAAAAAATGAATGTAAGAATGATTGAATTAGGCTCGCCGAATGTCATTTCCCAAGTGAAGATACTATATCAGCCAAGCGGGATTACGATGGATACGTTAACGGAGAAATATCGGGCATGATCAAAAGGGGAATTTGGAAGAAGGGGGCTCCCTTCTTTCTTTTATTATGTTTGCTGATAGTATGGGAGTCAATGACAGTCTTATTAAAGGTTGAAAAATGGCTGCTTCCCGCTCCATCAGCCATTTTCATTGAAGGAATTGAGTCGTCCCGTAATCTTTTTGGACACCTTATATCAACAACTGAGCTTGCGTTATCGGGTTTTCTTATTGGAAGCTGTATCGGTTTATTGATTGCTGCAATCTTACACCTATTTCCAGGTGTGAAGGACGCGGTTTATCCTCTGCTCATACTCTCGCAAAATATACCAATCATAGTTTTGGCACCGCTTTTAGTGATCTGGTTTGGCTTTGGCATGCTGCCTAAGTTAATTGTGATTTCACTCGTATGTTTTTTTCCGGTTGCGGTTGCTTCATTGGACGGTTTTCGCCAGACACCTTACGAACTTAAGCATTATTTCAAGATGATGGGAGCGGGGAAAAACCAGTTATTTTGGAAGCTGGAACTTCCCCACTCGATCCCGTTCATTTTCTCAGGCCTAAAAATTTCGGCCACCTATAGTATAATGGGTGCGGTTATTTCGGAATGGCTTGGGGCTAAATCGGGGATTGGTGTTTATATGACGCTCGCTTCCTCCGCGTTTCGGACAGATCGGGTGTTTGTTGCCATTTTCATCATTATGGGAATGAGCCTTCTCTTTTTTGGAATCATCACATTCCTGGAGAAATATTTAGTTTCATGGAAGAGAAAGGAGGGTGAAAGGGATGATGCTGGAAATTAAAGATGTCTCCTTTGCTTTCGATGGTAAACAGAATATTTTAGAGAATATGAATTTCCATGTAGATGATGGGGAATTTGTCACAATCCTAGGACCATCTGGCAGCGGTAAAAGTACGTTGTTCCACTTGATAGGCGGTATTTTGAAGCCGGATCAGGGCATCATTTCGTTGGATGGTAAAAAGATAAATGGCTTTAAGGGCCATATAAGCTATATGCCGCAGCAGCCATCCCTTTTACCTTGGAGAACGGTGTTGGATAATGTTTTGCTTGGAAGTGAGCTTGCTGGGATAAGAGACAAAGAAATGGCAAAAGCCCTTTTGTTGAAAGCTGGATTAGAAGAGTATGTGAAGGCATATCCGCATGAATTATCTGGGGGCATGAAGCAAAGGGCCGCTTTCATTCGAAGCATCTTAAGTCGACAGGACTTGATGTGCCTGGACGAACCCTTTTCTGCTCTGGATGAACTGACAAGATTGGAAATGCAAAAATGGCTGTTGTCTGTTTGGGAACAAAATCGGAGATCTGTGCTTTTTGTTACCCACAGCATAGATGAAGCGGTTTTCCTTTCAGATAGAATTTATGTGTTATCAGCAAAACCGGCTGCTGTCATCAAAGAAGTGAAAGTTCCATTTCCAAGGCCAAGAAGTGAGGAACAATTTCTAAGTGATGAATTTTTAAATTTGAAGAGAGAATTATATGCCGCACTAAAGCCAACCCTTTCTTAAGTCAGGAGGAAATTGAAAATGAAGATCATCGACAGCCATATCCATTTGGATAGGTATGATGAAAGTGAACAGAAGCAGATTCTCTCTGATATGGAAAAGGTGCATTTGGAATCATTGGTGACAGTTTCCATGAATTTAACCTCTTCCATAAACAATGACCAGCTTTCACTCAAAGATTCACGAATTAAGCCTGCCTTCGGCTTTCATCCCGAGCAGCCCCTCCCGAGTAAAGAGGAAGTGAACGAATTATTGTATTGGATGCGGGAACATCGTCATAATATGGTTGCTGTAGGTGAGATCGGACTCCCGTATTACTTAAGGCAGGAAAATCCCAATATGGATACGTCAGGTTATGTAGAGATACTGGAAAGGTTGCTGGCTTTTGCTAAAGAGGTTGAAAAGCCGGTTATCCTTCATGCCGTCTATGGCGATGCCCCCATCGTTTGCGACCTTTTGGATAAGCATCAAATCACAAAGGCACACTTTCATTGGTTTAAAGGTGATATCAGGACAGTCGAAAGAATGGCCGAAAAGGGGTACCGCATTTCGATTACACCTGATGTTTGTTATGAGAGGGAAATACAGGAATTGGTTTTTGCATACCCACTTAAGCTGATGATGATTGAAACGGATGGCCCATGGCCGTTTGAAGGGGTTTTCAAAGGGAAATGGACGCACCCGGGCATGATGCATGAAAGTGTTCGTCAAATTGCTTCGATTAAAGGATTGCCAATTGAGGATGTCTATGAAATCCTTTATCAAAATACGAAAGATTTTTACCATATATAAAAGGTACCGGACATATCCGGTACCTTTATTAGTTAGTTCAAAGAAAGGTCCTTTTCACCTTTTCCCAAAAGGAATTATCCTTAAGCTTAACGGTCTTGATGACTTTACCGCTTAACCGGACCTTGACCTTTTCAACATGATTGATGCTTAATGCTTCATTGTCCATTCCGATGATCGGGTAGCTTGGCCCGTTTTGTTCAAGGTGGACGGTCAACGTCCTATTGCCGCTTAGGATGAATGAAGAACCTAGGGTCCGATAGGAATTATTATTGATGGATGCGAGCTCGCTCACTTGAAAACAAGGGAGAAGCGGATCCACAACGGCCCCGTTTACCGATTTATTATAGGCGGTGCTTCCGGTCGGGGTCGCAATGATGATTCCGTCGCCGCGAAAAGTTTCAAAATGGAGTTGATCAATGAAAATATCCATGATGAACGTTTTGGTTATGGAAGTCCGGATACTGAGTTCATTGAGGGCATAAAAGGAGGGCTGATCGTCCAACTGGATATCGATGGTTGGATATTTACGCACCTCGATTTGCTCTCTTGTCATGGCATCGATCATTTTATCCGTGTCTTCCAAGTGGAAATCGCAATACATATTCAAGTTACCTGTGGTGGAAATGCCTGCATATAAACAATCATCCCTGAACCCGGTTTTACGGGCTGCCTGCAGGAATGTGCCGTCATCACCTATGCTTACGATGATGTTGGCCTTTGTGAAATCTTGGATGACTTCATATGAATGCTGTTTCGCTAAGTCCGATAAGTATTCGATCTTGTTAAGTATTTCTGTATTCGGTGCATGGAAAAAATAAATATTCCTGCGAGTGTTCATCATGTTCCCCCCTAGTATGATTGGTGATGAAAGGGCTTTCTTTTTCCTGTTCAGGTAAATGCAGATCGTGCAAAATGCACCAATGCATTTCCAATTAGAGGATTATTTGCTACAATTTTATATGTCTAGTTTATCATGGAATGAAACATTAATGTATGCAGTTCGTATGATAAGAAGGATACATATATTTAAGGGGGAAAACAGATGAATGGAAAACGTTGGGCGGCACTTGGAATTGCAGCCGTTTTATTTTTTGTCTCTATTGCTGTAGGGACGGCTACAACTCTATTTACAGCGGATACGGAAAATATCATTGATGAATTATTTGCTTCTGAAAGTGCATTTAACGAGGAAGTCATAGAAGGCGATGATTTTTCTAATGTTATTGCAGTATTCGATGTAGAGGGAACGATTCAAGATACAGGAGAAGCTTCATTACTAAGTTCAGCAACATATAATCACCGTGCCTTCATGGATAAGCTGAAGATGGCAGAGGAAAATGATGATATCAAAGGAATCATACTAAGGGTGAATTCTCCTGGCGGCGGTGTCGTAGAAAGTGCTGAGATCTATGATAAGATCCTTGATATTAAAAAAGTGAACAAACCTGTCTATGTTTCAATGGGATCAATGGCGGCTTCCGGAGGATATTATATTTCTGCGCCAGCCGATAAGATTTACGCCAGCCCAGAAACGATGACGGGTTCACTAGGTGTCATCATGCATGGGTATAATTACGAGAAGCTGGCCAAGAAGTATGGCGTTGAGTTCGAAACCATCAAAAGCGGACCACACAAAGATATTATGAGCCCAACTCGGGAAATGACTGGAGAAGAACGTGAAATACTGCAAAATATGATTAATAATTCTTATGATCAATTTGTAAAAGTCATTGCCGACGGACGAGGTATGACAGAGAATGAAGTACGCAAAATTGCTGATGGCCGCATTTATGATGGGCGTCAGGCTAAAGAAAACCATTTAATAGATGATTTCGGCCATTTGGATGATGTAATTGCCGCGATGAAAACTGATATCGGTAAAAAAGATGCTCAAGTTATCCGCTATACCGATGAGGCAGGTTTCGGTTCATTATTCAGTATGGGAGCGCAAAAAATGTTGGGGAATGATGTGGAAACGGCCGTCTTGACAAAAATCCTTTCCTCTTCAAATTCTCCACGCTTAATGTATTTGTATGCGGAATAGGGGGGCTGAAGGATGACGGAACGAAATGAAAACAATGAACAAATCGCTGCATCCAATGTACTGGCAGATCAAGAGGTTCCCGTTCAGCAGGAATTTACGCCAGCCAAGCAGGCCGTGGATGATGGCGGAGTCAAGAGAGTGCATTTTGCTGGATTTTGGATGAGATTTTGGGCCTATTTAGCTGATTTGTTGGTTATCGGAAGTTTGAATCGGATTTTGATTCATCCCATCTTCAAGTTTTATGAAGGGACAGATGATCTTTGGTTTTCCGCAGAAGGCTTACTAACAGGGATCGTATTCTTCTTATACTTTGTTTTGATGACCAAATTCTTGAACCAAACCCTTGGTAAGATGATTTTTGGACTGAAAGTCGTTACATTGAGGGAAGAGACAAAAACCATTTCTTGGGGTACGATATTGTTCAGGGAGCTGATTGGCCGATATATTTCAAAAGTTACTTGGATTGGCTATCTCCTGGCAGGCTTATTACCGAAGAAACAGGCTTTGCATGATGTCTTTGCAGACACAGGTGTTATTTTGATCAGAAGATGATATTTTCCATTCATGAATCTGTAAGAGCGTGTTTTTCGCTTTTGCAGGTTTATTTTTTTTTGCATTTGCCGATAATGATAGGCTGAAGGGGTGTGGGTGCATGATGTGGGTTTTGCTGATTATAGGTATCCTCATTTTGGTGCTGCTTATTCTTATTTTCACAAAAGTAAGAGTATACATTGACTACAAACGTGTCCAAACGAATGACAAAATACATATTAAATTATCAGCTTGGTATGGACTTATTCACTATACATTCAAAGTCCCGGTCATTAAAAAGGATGATGACTCGGCAGCTATAGTAGTAAAGGAAGAGCAAGAAATGAACGGAAAAACCGAAAAGGAAGAAAAGAAAAAAATCACACCCGAAGATTTGCGTGACGGATTCGCTGACATGAAGGAGTTGCTTCAGCATATGGTCGGATTTCATAAGGTCGTCCGTCAGTTCACAGGGAAAATCCAAGTTAAAAAATTCAGCTGGCATAGTATTGTCGGTACTAAAAACGCTGCACATACCGGTGTTTTAACAGGTGCATGCTGGGCGCTTAAAGGCTCAATCATCGGTTTGCTGACAACCTATTTCAACTTCCGGATCATGCCCGCATATTCCATTACACCTGACTTTCAAAGATGGCAGGCCAATACGTCGATTTCCTGCATATTACAATTTAGAATCGGGCAGGCTATGGTGACTGGAATAAAACTGCTTCGTTATTGGAAAGGCGGAAAACCGCATTTCAGGTCCAGGAAATTAGCGAAGCTATCAGGTGATTCCAATAAACAATCGTTCTAGAGTGGAGGAATTTAAATGTCAGATCATCCGATTCAAGGTTTAATGAAAGAAGCGATGGAAAATCTGAAAGAAATGGTCGATGTGAACACGATCATAGGTGATCCGGTGGAGACTCCGGATGGAAGTGTCATTTTAACCGTATCCAAAGTTGGTTTTGGTTTTGCAGCCGGTGGCAGCGAATTTGTAATGGATGGAAACCATCAAGCACATCAAGGTGATTCCAAGCAGCCTTTTGGCGGCGGTAGCGGCGGTGGGGTTTCCATAACACCAATTGCCTTTTTGATTGTCGGTTCCCACGGGGTGAAAATGATTCATCTTGATGAAGGTACGCATCTTCTCGAAAAAATGATGGATTTAGCTCCTCAAGTCGTCGATAAGATTCAGTCCATGCTATCCAAAAAAGAAAGTAGTAATCAAAGGCAAGGCAGCAGTAGCAGTCAAACAAACGTAAAGAGGTACCAAGAACCTAAACAGGATTTAGATTTCTAACTGCGACTCGGCATCCGCCGAGTTTTCTTTTTGCTGTAATATGCTTACACCACTTAATGCTTGATTTTCCACACATGTGAACCGCCAATTCACTTTTCCTAATTCAATTAATTGCAAAATTCCGGTAAAACAAATATTATTATGCTTGTACATATAGCAGAAAGAGGAGGAATTTTTAATGGCTTCAGTTACATTTAAAAACAACCCGGTCACTTTAGTGGGATCAGAACTAAAAGTTGGGGACAAAGCACCTGATTTTACGGTATTGGCTAATGACTTATCACCGGTTACATTAAGCGACTCCAAAGGTTCTGTCCGCATCATCAGTGTAGTTCCATCTGTCGATACAGGTGTATGTGATGCACAGACACGTAAATTCAATGAAGAAGCGGCAAAATTGGATAATGTAAAAGTTCTGACGATCAGTAACGATCTTCCTTTCGCGCAAAAACGCTGGTGTGCTGCTAGTGGCCTGGACAATGTTCAAGTTCTTTCCGATCACCGTGACCTTTCTTTCGGTGAAGCCTATGGTGTCGTCATGCAAGAACTTCGACTATTGGCACGCTCGGTGTTCGTTGTAAACAGCAATGATGAAATCACATATGTAGAATATGTTAGTGAAGGTACCAACCATCCAAATTACGAGGGTGCAATCGAAGCGGCTAAAGCAGCAAAATAAGATGTGAATTCTTAGAAACCGGACGCAATGTGTCCGGTTTTTTGTTTTAATGTTTAAAAGGAGAATATAGTTCATTGGTTATTAAATTCTAACCAACCAAGTGAAATCACAAAGATAATCCAAAGAACAGTTAATATCCCGTACAGGAAAATAAAAACAAAAAATCCCCACTATAGAATCTTTTTTAGTATCCTCCAAATAATACTTCCCCCTAGTCATCCACACTCGAAATTAACGTATTTACCATTTATTTACCGATTTTTAAAAACTTTTAAAAAAGAGTGGCTCGATTCTAAATATACGGACTTTCAAAAGAATGTTAAGCAGGACGTACGACTTGTATCTCTTTCTTGTTACCTATAAAATAAGGACAGAAGCAAACAGGAGGAATTAATAAGTGAAGTCTACCCCAGTTGAACAATTATTTTATGAATTTGATGAAACAGCCCAAATATTGCAAAGTGAATTATCATGTACGTATCTGGATGCCCTAGGTGAAACGGGTGAGAACTTCTTCCAGGGGAAAGTCCTGCAGGAGGAAATCAGTGAAGTATCGAAGAAAAGGTTAGTTAAGCATTATGGAGATTTTTCACCAGAGAAATATGAGAAGGAAGCAATTCGTAAAGCGTACCAGCTTGCTATTTTAAAAGGCATGCAGGAGAGCGTCCAACCGAATCATCATATGACCCCGGATGCAGTCGGCATGTTTGTCAGCTATTTAGTCGGTAAATTCACCAAGGATCAAAAAGAATTGGTCATGCTAGATCCAGCTGTCGGAACGGGGAATTTACTATTTGCGATCTTGAATCAACTTACTGATAAAAGTATCGCATCATATGGTGTCGAGATTGATGAAACCTTGATCAGGCTTGCTTATGCAGGTGCCAACCTGCAAGAACATCCGCTGCAATTTTTCAATCAGGACAGCTTGGAGCCACTTTTCATCGATCCTTCCGATGTTGTGGTCAGTGATTTGCCGATTGGTTATTATCCGAATGATGTGCGTGCAGCTGAATATGAATTGAAGGCAGATAATAGACATTCATATGCACACCATTTGTTTATTGAGCAAAGTGTTAAACATGTGAAGGATGGCGGACACCTTTTCTTCATTGTCCCTAATAACCTGTTCGTCTCGGAGGAAGCGCCGAAACTCAATGATTTCCTGAAGAAGTATACACATATCCAAGGGATGGTGCAACTGCCGCTTTCCATGTTTAAGAGTGAAGCGGCTGCGAAAAGCATCCTGATCCTTCAAAAGAAAAAAGAGGGTATCGAAGCTCCGAAGAAGGCACTGCTCGTACAACTTCCGAAGTTATCGGATTTCGAAGCGACAAGCTCTGTCATGCAGCAGATGGATGATTGGTTTAAAGAGGAAAAGTAGTCAATGAAAGCTGATGCCACAGGCATTGGCTTTCATTTTTTTTATTCCTAATTTTTGGTTTTTATTTGGTTGTATCCGCTCGCCATGATAAAATTGTACAATACACTACATGTTTCGTTGAGATGATCATTGGAAGAACTAGCTTAGAGTAAAGGAGCAGGATGGATGTCAAAAATCATGGCTATTAATGCTGGCAGCTCTTCATTGAAGTTTCAACTTTTTGAGATGCCAAGTGAAAACGTAATTACAAAGGGTCTTGTAGAAAGGATTGGCTTGAAAAATTCCACATTCACTTTGAGCGTCGAAGGCAAAAAGGTATCTGAAACGGTGCATATACCCAACTATGAAGTGGCAGTAGGGCTTTTATTGAAAAAGCTGATTTACCATCGCATCATTGAATCCTTTGAAGAGATAGATGGCGTAGGGCATCGGGTTGTGCATGGTGGTGAGGTGTTCAGTGACTCCGTCTTGATTACGGTGGAAGTAATAGAGGAAATCGAAAAGCTTTCCGAGTTGGCACCCCTTCATAATCCCGCCAATATCACGGGAATCAAAGCCTTCAGGCAAATACTTGATGTTCCTGCTGTTGCCGTATTCGATACTGCCTTTCATCAAACGATGGCTGCAGATTCATATTTGTACAGCTTACCCTTTGAATATTATGAAAACTATGGAATAAGGAAATATGGGTTTCATGGTACTTCACATAAATATGTGTCGCAGCGGGCTGCAGCAATGATTGGCCGCCCAATCGAACAGCTTCGCTTGTTATCCTGCCATTTAGGGAATGGTGCAAGCATTACGGCCATAAAGGGCGGTAAATCGATTGATACATCAATGGGATTTACACCATTGGCCGGTGTTACAATGGGGACGCGTTCAGGCAACATCGACCCTGCGCTGATTCCATATATCATGGAGAAGACGGGAAAAACGGCTGATGAAGTGCTGGATGTCCTGAATAAGAAAAGCGGCATTCTAGCCCTTTCTGGGTTTTCCAGCGACCTGCGCGATATACAAGTGGAAGCGGATAAAGGCAATGATCGGGCTGTACTCGCACTTGAAGTTTTTGCAGATCGGATTCACAAGTACATAGGTTCCTATTCGGCTAAAATGGGAGGTGTGGACGGCATCATTTTTACAGCGGGCATCGGTGAAAACAGTCAAGCCATTAGGGGGCGAATCTTGGAGGGACTTGAATTCATGGGGGTATATTGGGATAAGGATCTCAACCGTACCTCGGGTAAGGAAGCCTTCATCAATACACCTTATTCCCCCGTTAAAGTGATGGTCATTCCCACTAATGAAGAAATCATGATTGTCAGGGATACCATGAGATTGGCTTTTAGCGAAAACATGACTTCATGATTTTTTATAAAGATCCCTTATCTATTGGTAAGGGATCTTTTCCATGAAAGCATTGATTCAAATGGTTTCACCCTCAACCGCACCTTCTTGCCCCTCATCATCTTTCTTGAAAAGCCATCCTCTATGGTATACTTAAGGGAGAATCCACCAATTCTGTACATAGGAGGCTTGATGCATGGAATTCACGAATCGGGAAATTAAAATTTGGAATGAAATTAGTGAATGGCAGGAAAATCTTTATCAATATGAGCGAAAAGATTTGTCAGCATTGTATGATAAATGGTTAGAGCAGGGTTTTGACCTGCTTCCAGATAACGTCCAACAACAGTTTTTTGAAAAGCTTGATACTTGGCTTTTTCATTTGCATGCCATGGTTCAGAGCTCACAAATCCAAATAGATGCAAGAGAGCGGATTTTAGCATCTGCGCGCTTGTTTAAGGAAGATATCGAAACGCTGGATGACTTGAATCACTTATCGATCGATCAGTTGAATTACATAGCGAACCAGCATATCGCAAAGCATCGGTTGTATTCATTTGCACAAGGCGGTGTAAGCGGATCAGGTAGCCTGCTCCTGTTAGGGAGTGATATTCCGGCCATGACGGTCATCAATGTCAGGATCGTACAGCTGATTGCGATGTCTTATGGTGTTGAGGTGAATACGCCTTTTGAAATGATGATGGCCCTTAAGGTATTCAATGCAGGAGCGATGCCAAAAAGACTTCAAGGGATGGCCTGGGAAGAATTGATCCGGGAAGTCCAGAACGCGGAAGATGACTATTTTTATTTAGGAATCGAAGAACTTACAAATCCGACCTGGATGGAACAGCCGTTGAAGCAGCTGTTGAAAGCCGTATCCATAACTGTCTTTCGAAAAAAATTGGTTCGGGGCATTCCATTCATCAGCATGGCCATCGGGGCTGGGGCCAATTATCAAATGACCCGGAATGTCAGTGAATTTGCGCAGAAGTTCTATCAATATCGGTATTTACAGATGAAGAAGGCTGAAGAAGAATGAGTGTCAGGGATCATAAAGAAGGCTTCACGGAGGCAATTCGATGCATGGTGATAACCGTTAGTGATACGCGTAATGAAGAAACGGATAAAAGCGGGGCACTGATGGTGGAATTATTGAAATCGAATGGGCATGAAGTGACGGAATATGAAATTGTAAAGGATGAAAGGGAAGCGATTCAAGCTGCGGTCACAGTTGGCAGCCAAAGCAGCAAGGTGGATGTCATATTAACAAACGGTGGCACTGGCATCGCCAATAGGGATGTAACGATCGAGGCGGTTCAAGAATTGATGACAAAGGAAATTCCGGGTTTTGGCGAGATTTTCCGAATGCTCAGCTTTCAAGAGGATATCGGTTCTGCAGCCATTCTATCGAGGGCGATTGCTGGGGTCGTGAACAACAAAGCGGTTTTTTCCACCCCGGGTTCAACGGGGGCGGTTCGGCTTGCGATGAATAAATTGATTCTCCCGGAATTGGGACATGTCGTTGGTGAGCTTCGGAAGGATTTATAAGAGGGATGCAAAAAAACCACAGTTCTAAACTGTGGTTTTTTTGCATGGAATAGGCCTTAATTATGCATCTTTTCACTAACGCCTTGATTGGTGCGATACCAAAGCCATAAATCATTGATGATGGAAGCAAGTTCCGCAATTTCGGAATTGAGCTGGCATGATTTGGTGAAATTACTTTCATCGGAGAGCTGAAACTGTTTTCGGTTAATGGTGGATTCCAGTTCCTTGATGCGGTCCGGTATGCTCCCCCGGATATTCTCCCATTGTACGAGTATTTGCTGTTGCTCGCCTTTTGTATATTCATCCCACTCCAGATTCAAATCAGGAATGGGGATGCCAAGCCGTTCATCATAGGTAAATAGTTCTCTCATATTCCCACCACTTTTCGATTTTTCATACTCTTAGTTTACTATATTCTTGCGAAAGCATCCAATGTATGAATTCCCTGAAATTATTAACGGATTATTTAGCTAAATCTTTAAAATACCCCTTGTATTCCGTTTATAAAGATGATAAAGTACTAATCATAGATTGAATAAAAATAACATTGAGTGAATTTTTATTCACACGAAAGGGACGATTAAAATGGGAAAAAATCAAAAAGTTGTTTTAGCATATTCCGGAGGTTTGGATACTTCCGTTGCAATTAAATGGTTACAAGATCAAGGATACGAAGTTGTAGCATGCTGCTTGGATGTCGGTGAAGGGAAAGATTTGGACTTCATTAAAGAAAAAGCAATCACTGTTGGTGCGGTCAGTTCATATGTGATTGATGCGAAAGACGAATTCGCTGATGAATTCGCATTAACGGCTCTTCAGGCACATACTTTATATGAAGGGAAATATCCATTGGTTTCAGCTCTATCACGCCCGCTGATCGCTAAGAAATTAGTGGAAGTGGCTGAAGCGGAAAACGCTGTAGCCGTTGCGCACGGTTGTACGGGAAAAGGAAATGACCAAGTGCGTTTCGAAGTATCCATCTCGGCATTGAATCCTGATTTAGAAGTTCTTGCACCTGTTCGTGATTGGAAATGGTCTCGTGAAGAGGAGATTGAATATGCAGCTAAAAATGGCATTCCTGTTCCAATCGGCTTGGCAAGTCCATTCTCGATCGACCAAAACCTTTGGGGAAGAAGTAACGAATGCGGAATCCTGGAAGACCCATGGGCAGCTCCACCAGAAGAGGCTTATGATCTGACAACAAGCCTTGAAAATACGCCAGATACTGCTGACATCATTGAAATTGGTTTTGAACAAGGTGTACCGGTTACATTGAATGACAAAAACTATAAATTGGCTGACTTGATTGTTGAATTGAATCAGATTGCCGGTAAACACGGAGTTGGACGTATCGACCACGTGGAAAATAGATTAGTAGGAATCAAATCTCGTGAAGTATACGAAGCTCCAGGTGCTATGACATTAATTGCTGCACATAAAGAGCTTGAAGATATCACGCTTGTAAAAGAATTGGCTCACTTCAAACCCGTGATCGAGAAGAAAATGACTGAATTGATTTATGAAGGCCTTTGGTTCTCTCCGCTTCAAAAAGCATTGGCCGCTTTCCTTAAAGAAACACAAGTAAATGTAACGGGTACGGTCCGTGTGAAGCTTTTCAAAGGTCATGCGATTGTTGAAGGAAGAAAATCCGAGTACTCTCTATATGATGAAAAACTGGCTACTTATACAAAAGCGGACGAATTCGATCATGATGCAGCAGTTGGTTTCATTAAGTTATGGGGACTTCCAACGAAAGTGAACAGCATGGTCAATAACAAGAAGGTGACAGTGTGAGCAGCAAGCTTTGGGGAGGGAGATTCACCAAGTCTGCCGAAGAATGGGTAGATGAGTTTGGAGCTTCCATCTCCTTTGACCAGGAACTTGTCCTTGAAGATATTCAAGGCAGCTTAGCCCATGTAACCATGTTAAAGCAATGCAGCATTTTACCTGAAGAAGATGCGGACCAGATCATTGCAGGACTGAAAAGTTTACAGGAAAAAGCTGAAAAGGGTGAATTGACTTTTAAGGTTGAGATGGAGGATATCCATCTTAACCTGGAAAGTATGCTAATAAGCGAAATTGGTCCAGTGGGCGGAAAGCTTCATACAGGCAGAAGCCGTAATGACCAAGTTGCAACAGATCTTCATCTGTATATGCGGAACCAAACAAAAGTGATCCTGGAACTCATCAATGATCTGCAAAAAGCGATTTTGGGACAGGCCAAAAAAAATGTGGAAACACTAATTCCAGGTTATACACATTTACAGCGGGCACAGCCCATTTCATTTGCCCACCATTTAATGGCTTATTTTTGGATGCTTGAGCGTGATAAGCAGCGTTTCACCGAGAGCTTCAAAAGAATTAATGTTTCTCCATTGGGTGCTGGGGCGCTAGCTGGGACGACTTTCCCGATTGACCGTGCCCTCAGTGCCGAACTATTGGGGTTTGAGGGGATTTATGAAAACAGCCTTGATGCGGTAAGTGATCGTGACTTTGCCATTGAATTCATGAGCAACAGTGCGACGATGATGATGCATTTATCCCGTTTCAGCGAAGAAATCATTCTATGGTCAAGCCAGGAGTTCCAATTCGTTGAATTGGATGATGCGTTTTCAACGGGAAGCAGCATTATGCCGCAAAAGAAAAACCCTGATATGGCAGAATTGATTCGTGGTAAAACAGGAAGGGTTTATGGGAATTTAACGGGGTTATTGACTGTATTGAAAGGATTGCCGCTTGCTTATAATAAAGATATGCAAGAAGATAAAGAAGGCGTTTTCGATACGGTCAAGACCATTGTTGGTTCACTTAAAATATTTGCTGGCATGATTTCAACAATGAAAGTGAAAACGGACGTCATGGAAAAAGCAACAAGAAATGACTTCTCGAATGCGACGGAATTAGCTGATTACCTAGCTTCAAAGGGAATGCCTTTCCGTAAGGCACACGAGGTGGTCGGGAAACTTGTATTGTTCTGTGTCCAGAATGGCTGCTATTTAGTAGACCTAAGCATTGAACAATTCCAGGAAGCCTCCGATTTGTTTGGACATGATATTTACGATGCATTAAATCCTTACGAAGCCGTTAAACGCCGTAACAGTGCGGGCGGTACAGGTTTTGCCCAAGTGTTGCTGGCGATTGAAAAAGCGGAAAAACTGGTAAGTGAATAACAGTGAAAAAGCTCGTTCACCAATTTGGCGAATGAGCTTTTTTATGATCATCTTTTATCACTATTCGTACGAACGACAATTACATCACAGTTTGAACGTCGAACGATACCTTCCGACACGCTGCCGATCAGGAAACGTTCGACGGCATTAAGGCCTGTTGCACCGCACACAATTAAATCGATTGAATGTTTTTTGGCAATATCCCTTGGAATTTGAACTTTAGGAGAACCATATGCCACTTCTGTTTGGACTTTTGCAATCCCGGATGCAATGGCTTCCATTTTATACTTTTCCAATAGCTCATTGGCAAAGGTTTCAGAGTGTTCACGGATAGTCATATCATATGCTTCGATAGTAGGGAAATTCCTTGTGTCAACGATATGTGCAAGACATAGGGTCGCATCACTGAGTTTTGCTAAATAGATAGCCTTTTTTAAAGCCCACTCTGCTTCTTCCGAACCGTCCACTGCTACTAGAATATTTTTATAATCTATACTATTCAAGTGAATCTCCTCCTTCTATTTCATTCCTATTATACTATTATTTACCTGATTGTCTTATTTCAATTGTAACAAATTAGCGAATGTTTTAGCCAGTGCCCAAGAAATCGCAACATGAAACAATATGGGTTCTAGAAAAGTTGAACTTGTTATTGCGAATAAGAAGCTTTGCTTTAACCAAACCCCTTATGTCTTTTATTTACTTGATTTGTTTATTTATGGTAAGGCCGGGCGTGAGAGGGGAGTTTTTTCTTTGAGTGTTTCAAGAATATTAAACTATGCATTATATTTATACGTACTTTTGTATGCGTTGATCTATTTCTTTTTTATTTTATTCATTAATGTTGTACATGCTTCTATCAGTATAATGAGTAGATCAGCACTGCTGTTCCATTTGTTCTTTTGCTATTTTTTCAATGGATTTCATATACCGATTCACATAATAAAAGGAAAATTAAAATTAGATGTATTGCCATTTCAAGCCTTGGCTTTCTTCTGCTGCTTTATTGTGTGGTCATTTTAGGGGTAAATGAATATGAATCAAGGTTCACCACCGAAAGATGGTTACATGATGATGAAGGAAGAGCATGAATTGATAGGAAAGACAAAAGAAGAAGTGATTACGCTTTTAGGTTCTCCAACAGAAACGGAATATTTCAAAGAGGAAGATAATGTTTATTACCTTGGTGCCGAGAGGGGAATAATAAGTATAGATAGTGAATGGCTTGTCATTTGGTTTGACGGCAATGAACAAGCTGTTAAGTTTGAACTGCGGACCGATTAGTTGAAATGAAATTCGATTAATAGTTACCCCCGTCTTAAATGAGGACGGGGGTATCCGGGTTTCGTTACATTAAACGGTCAATGCATGATCATTTTATGATTTGCAGGCTCTTCGGATATTTGGTCAAAACCTCACAGCCGGTATCGGTGATTAATAGATCATCTTCAATCCTGACGCCTGCAACATTTGGAACATATATACCCGGTTCGATGGTATAAACCATTCCGGATTGAAGTTCAAGGGTATTCGTTTCGGTTAAGGATGGGTATTCATGGACGCTGATCCCAAGTCCGTGGCCGAGCCTGTGCGGGAAGAATTCACCGTATCCTTTATTCCTGATGATGTTTCTGGCAATCAGGTCAATCTCGGAACAGGATACACCCGGTTTACTGGCTGTAACGGCAGCTTCTTGTGCATTTAGTACCGTTTCATATATCTCTGCCTGTTTATCATTAATATCTCCGTAAGCAACAGTTCTAGTGATGTCAGAGCAGTACCCTTCATGAACGACCCCCAGGTCAAAGAGGACAAGATCGCCACGCTGAACCTTCGTATTCCCAGGTGTGCCATGTGGGGAAGCACCATTTTTACCGGTCAGGACCATTGTGGAGAATGACATTTGGCTTACTCCGGCCTTTTTCAGTTCGAATTCTATCGCTGCAAGGATTTCCATTTCCGTTTTACCTTCATGAATTTCGCTGACACCCACTTCGATCGCAAAGTCGGCAAGGCGGCATGCTTCACGGATTTTGACCATTTCCTCTTCCGACTTGATCATTCGCATCCTTTGGAGTTTTTCTTCTGCTGAAACGAGCTTTGGTGCTCCGAAGTGATGTTGGACCTTTTCATAGCGTTCTACATTCATATGCTCTTTTTCAATGGCCATTTTCTTTATGGTTAACCCGCGATTCACCACTGCTTGCTTAACTTTTTCCCATGGATTTTCAATGTCGGTATAACCAATGATATCCCCATTCCATCCAGCATGTTTAGCATCCGGAACTTCCATCTGCGGGCAGACCAGGAATGGGTCGGCATTTGCAAAAATGGCAAGTGCAAGCAGTCTTTCATGAGGATCACTAAAGAACCCGCTTAAATAGAAGATGCTTTCTGTGGATGTAAGTAATGCGGCTTCAACCTCATTGGCCTGAAGCCAATTTTGTAGTTCTGTCAAACGTTCATTCATGACGATACCTCCATTTATAAGATATAATTACCTTAGCAATATTTAAAAGTATAGTAAATGGGTAAGGCCTAATAAGGCTATTTAAAAATTAGTGGTATGGGAAGGGAGCATCAGAATTGAAAGTATCTTTTCATGGACATGCAGTTGTAAAAGTCGAAACGAATGGTCAAACGATTTTATTCGATCCGTTCATCAATGGAAATGAATTGACCGATTTGAAGGTAGAAGATGTGAAACCGGATGTGATCATCTTGACACATGGTCATAATGACCACGTTGGTGACACGGTCGAATTGGCCAAAAAGCATGATGCTCTTGTCATTGGCATTGCAGAAATTGCCGACTATCTTGGTGCTCAAGGGGTTAGGACTCACGGGATGAGCATCGGCGGAGCTTTCGAGTTCGAATTTGGAAAAGTGAAACTGACGCCTGCTTTCCATGGAACGGGATTCAATAACGGAGATGGGCAAATCATTTATTTAGGAATGCCTGCTGGCGTATTACTTATGATAGAAGGGAAAACGATCTATCATGCAGGGGATACAGCCGTATATTCCGATATGAAACTGATCGGGGAGCGACATCCGATTGACTTGGCATTTTTGCCAATCGGCGACAATTACACCATGGGGCCGGAAGATGCCGCACTTGCAGCGAAATTCCTTCAAGCCAAACAGGTCGTGCCGATTCATTACAATACTTTCCCTGTCATCAAACAGGATCCTAACAAATTCATTGACCTGCTTGAAGAGGAGAATGGACTGATCATGGAAGCCGGGGATGAAATTGAACTATAAAAGGAGCGGGAGCCACATGGCCTCCCGTTTTTGTTTGGGTCGTTCGGGAAGTATCAGGAGCGGATGGAGGATTGAAATGAAAGGAAATCCTTGTAGCATTGCCTTTTACGAATCTGGATTTTTATAGAGGTGTCGTAAAGTAAATCTCCTTCATTCAGCCAAGTCTTTTTTCCTTTCGCAGGCATAAAATGAATAGATGGTAAAAAGGGGGGATTGGATGAAACAGAGGTTATTTCTATGTTTGCTTTTATGCGGTGTGATGCTGTATTATGCCGTGCCGCGCTTGTCGTTGGAAAGTGGCGGTTTGGAGAGCCTGTTTGCCGGAACCTGGTTGTTGTTTGCCTTGTTGGCGGTAGCGGGGAACTTGACGGGAATACTATATTCTCCTAAAAAACAAAAGGTAAAACGCCTGCTGGAATACAAAAGGTTGCGCCAATACTAGTAGTTGTTTGATAAACTAGGCTCTTTGACCTTATAATGGAGAATAGGAATACCGTGAAAAGGGTGAAGCGCTTGGCTACAAAGCATGAACAAATATTAAAACATATCGATGGGCTCCCTGTTGGTGAAAAGATTTCCGTCCGTCAAATTGCGAAAGCATTGAATGTTAGTGAAGGTACGGCATATCGGGCAATTAAAGAGGCGGAGAACCAGGGCTACGTGAGCTCGATTGAGCGGGTAGGCACGATCCGTATCGAGAAAAAGAAAAAAGAGAATATTGAAAAGCTCACTTTTGCCGAGGTAGTTAATATTGTGGACGGACAAGTTCTGGGTGGAAAAACGGGACTTCATAAGACATTAAATAAATTCGTCATCGGGGCGATGAAGCTGGATGCCATGATGAGATATACAGGTGCAGGAAATCTGCTGATCGTCGGGAACCGTACCCAGGCCCATGAGCACGCGTTAAATGCGGGTGCAGCGGTGCTGATCACCGGGGGATTCGATACGGAAGAGCCCGTTAAAAGGTTGGCCGATGAATTGGAGATGCCAGTCATTTCTACAAGTTACGATACCTTTACCGTTGCAACGATGATCAATCGGGCAATCTATGACCAATTGATCAAAAAGGAAATATTGCTGGTGGAGGATATTTTGACGCCCGTACAGGAAACGACCTTTTTAACGGTTGGTGACCGGGTTCAGACTTGGCATGAACTGAATCAGGAATCAGGGCATAGCCGTTTCCCTGTTGTCGATTACAATATGAAGGTTCAAGGAATGGTCACATCAAAAGATATCATGGGTCAGGAAGAGTTGACGCTCATTGATAAGGTGATGACGAAAAACCCGATGACCGTAGGCGATAAAATGAGTGTAGCATCTTCTGCACATATGATGGTTTGGGAAGGCATTGAGTTAATCCCGGTCGTGAATGACAGTCATATCCTGAAGGGAATCGTGAGCAGGCAGGATGTACTGAAGGCACTGCAAATGAGTCAAAGGCAGCCACAGGTCGGCGAAACGATCGACGATACGATCACAAGTCAGCTTGTGATGACTTCGAATCGCGGCAAGGGTGAGGAAGTGTATAACTATGGCGTCACTCCGCAGATGACCAATTATCTTGGGACCATTTCAAGCGGTGTGTTTACGACATTGGTTACGGATTCAGCAAACCGGGCACTTCGAAGCTATAAGCGCGGTGACTTGGTCGTGGAAAATATGACGATTTATTTCATCAAGCCAGTTCAGATCGACAGCACGCTTGAAATCCATCCGCGTGTCCTTGATGTAGGACGTAAATTCGGAAAAGTGGATGTCGAGGTGTTTAACCAAGGCAAACTTGTCGGTAAGGCGATGTTAACCTGCCAATTGCTTGATCGATCATGATAAATAAATCAAAAAGGATAATCGATATTCGATTATCCTTTTTGATTTACGGCTTCTTCAATTGCATGCGGCAGGTAAAATCTATACATTTTATAGCCTCCCCAAACGCTGAATAGGCCAACGGAAATGAAAACGGCAGAAATGATATAAGTGGTGGTTGTGTGGAATAGAAAAAGCTGATTGATTCCGAATAGTGCGACAAACGCACCAAGGGCAATGGAAGACTTCCCTGAAATCCACTTTTTTTCCATCGGCATTTTGGTTCGGACCGATTTGATCTTATAAAACAAATAGACCCCTAGTGAAAGAACGATCAAGGTTACAAGAATAGGCATCGTTTAAAATTCCCCCAATTTAACATATGTACCTTTTTATTGTAGCGGGAAATGAAAGAGAATGCCACAGTAAACCAAGATGACACTTTCTATTTCCCCAATTTTTTGATTAAATGAAATATATAAAATCTTTATTAGGTTCGATAATACATAGTTTGAGGGGAGATCAATATGAAGGCTGAAATTTTAGCAGATATAAAGCGTTATGATACTATCATTCTCCATCGCCATGTCCGTCCAGATCCGGATGCTTATGGTTCACAGGGGGGATTGGCGGAAATCCTGAAGGCATCTTTCCCTGAAAAGCGGATTTATACGGTTGGGAAAGAAGAACCGTCACTGAATTATTTAAGAAGGCTCGATGTGATTTCTGATGAAACATATCAAGGTGCTTTGGTCATCGTTTGTGATACCGCCAATACCGACCGGATTTGTGATTCAAGGTATATGACGGGGGATAAACTGATTAAGATTGACCATCATCCTAATGAAGATCCATATGGGGATATGCGCTGGGTCGATACATCAGCAAGTTCTGCAAGTGAAATGATTTATGAATTTTACCAATTCGGTAAAGAAAAAGGCTTGAAGATGAGTGATGAAGCGGCACGCCTTCTATATGCAGGCATCGTTGGCGATACAGGTCGTTTCCTATTCCAAAGCACGACTGAAAAGACATTTGCCTATGCCAGTGAATTGATTCACTATTCGTTCTCCCGTCCGCAATTATATCAGGAGATGTATGATGTCAATGAAAGCATTGTCAGGTTGAATGGCTATGTTCTGCAGCATTTTGAGATCCTTCCATATGGCACGGGGAAAATGATCATCACAAAGGATATACTTGAAACATTCCATGCTTCGGCATCGGAGGCCTCTCAGCTCGTTTCCTCGCTAGGTTCGATTAAAAATGTTAAGACATGGGTCTTTTTCATTGAAGAGGATAAAGAAATCCGAGTCCGTTTCCGTTCCAAGGGTCCAATCATCAATACGATTGCCCGTAAATATAACGGCGGAGGCCATCCGTTTGCAGCAGGGGCTTCGATCCATTCTTGGGATGAAGTGGATAATATCCTTGCCGATTTGGAAGAGTTGAATAAAGCGAATTAGAAAACGATTTTTGGATTGAAATGACATGAAGACCAAATCAAAGTGATTTGGTCTTTTAGCTTTGCGGATATAATAAGGACTTTGTCGGAAAGCGGTTTTATCAAGAGCTCCTCTTTACTTTGATTTCAATGTTCATTTTCGTATAAAACATGATTTCCACGACTTCAAGGTCATAACGCTTTTTATTGATGGTCACGATTTTATTTTCGATTGATTTTTTCAAGAGCATCTTTCCATTATATACACTGACGACATCTTTGGCGAGAAGGGAGGAAAGGTCGTCCTCTATCACATCCTCCGCTTCCGCGACACTCAGCTGATCGAGACTGTATGTTTTTCCATTCGTAATCGTCACTTCGACCTCTTGAATCGTTAAGATCTCTTCGTTTTGCTGATTCAATTTTTTATAATCCTGCTCCCAGATCCCGATTTTTTCGTTCAAATCCTTGACTTCTTCTCTTTGGTCATGAATGATCCGTATCTGTGTTTCTTGCTGGACCCCATACATATAAAAGAAAATCACCCAGCTGATCAATCCGCCAAGTGCGGCCCCGGCAAAAAAACGCTGCCAGGTGGGTGCCCGGTGATAGGGAGGAATCCTCATGATGATATATGCTCCTGAGTGAACCAGTTGATGATCAGTGCTCCTGTCTGTGCTCCCCCAAGTGCAGATAGAATCAATAGTATCTGCTTGACTATATCCTTCGTTTCTCCGTGGAAAATGCCGCGTTCGAAATTATAGACCATATCAAAAGTACCCCCGATGGCAGCGACAATCGCCCATATACGCAGGCTGTCCGATAGCCGGAACACAGTCGTCATCGGAGCTTGTCCAGTAAAAAAAGCGGCGAGGCCCCCGATTAACGAGCCTCCAAGCAATACGCCAAGCGATATGAAAAAGCTGTTGATAAAGGCCGGAAAAAAGGCTTCATTCATATATCATCATCCTTTTTTGCTTGATATTCTTCTATTCTATTTATATGGGAAGTGCAGAGGTATTATGATAGTCGGCGAAAATCAGGGTGATAAATTGGATTGGTAATGAGAACATATTTTCTTTTTTTGAAATAAACACTATAATGAAAAGAAACATGCCTTACAAAGGTGGGAGAAAAAACGTGTATACTCATCTCCATATTCAGAGCGGATACAGCCTGCTGACAAGTACGGTGAAGATCACTGATCTTGTGGCCAAAGCGAAAGCGGATGGCTGTACAAGTCTTGCCTTAACCGATCGAAATGTTATGTACGGTTCGGTCTATTTTTATAAAGAATGTAAGAAACAGGGAATAAAGCCGATTGTCGGCCTTCTTGCAGATGTCCTCGATGAACAGGAATCGGCACATGGCCTTCTTTTATTGGCAAAAAATCTGCAAGGCTATCAAAACCTGCTAAAAATAAGCAGTGCCATAAAAACGAAATCCCCGTCAGGCATTCCAATGAACTGGCTTAAAGCCTACTCCGGGGGCTTGATAGCAATAACACCGGGTGCAGAGGGGAACATAGAAACGCTATTAAGAGAAGAAAATACTGAAGGAGCCAAACAGGCTGCAGGTCGATTTCTGCAAATTTTTGGCCATGATAACTTTTTTGTATCCATACAGAGACTTTCGATTGCGGACGAAGAGAAAGGTATCGAAGCTTTAAGTCAGTTGGCGAGAGAATTAGGGATAAAGATCGTTGCGACGAATCCGGTTTATTTTTTGAACGAAAGCGATGCACTCGCTCAGGAAGTCCTTCTGGCAATTGGAAATGGTGACAAGCTGTCGGATGAGACGCATACGGTTCTTGAATCCAATCAATTTTATTTGAAAAGCAGGGCTCAGATGGCAGAACTATTCCATGACAGGCCGGATGCACTCGAAAATTCACTACATATTGCCGCGCAATGCAATCTTGAAATTCCGTTTCATCGTTCACTGCTGCCTAAGTACCCCACTGAAGATGGAGTCACAGCCGAGGAGATGCTCGAAGTTGTCTGTTTCCAAGGGTTGCGGAAAAGATTTCCTGAGCCATCCATTCAATATGAAGAGCGCCTTCGATACGAATTGGATATAATTACCAAGATGAATTTCAGTGATTACTTTTTAATCGTTTGGGATTTCATGAAATTCGCTAAGGATCACCAAATCCTGACTGGTCCTGGAAGGGGATCGGCCGCCGGATCGATGGTCGCTTATGTGCTGTCGATAACGGATGTCGATCCAATCGAACATTCCTTGCTGTTCGAGCGTTTCCTGAATCCTGAACGTGTCTCGATGCCGGATATCGATATTGATTTTCCGGATAACCGCCGTGAAGAAGTGATTGCCTATGTCGCGAAGAAATATGGGGAACTTCATGTAGCACAAATCATTACATTCGGAACATTAGCTGCCAAGGCTGCTTTAAGGGACACAGGACGTGTTTTCGGCTTGAATTCAAAGGAACAGGAAGCGGTATCGAAAATGATTCCAGGCCGTCTGGGCATCACGCTTCCTGAAGCTTTCAAGGAATCGAAAAGGCTGAGGGAATTCGTTAATGAGAGTGAGATGAATCAAAAACTTTTTCAAACGGCGTTATTGCTTGAAGGGCTGCCTCGCCATGCTTCGACACATGCGGCAGGCGTCGTCATTAGCGACCAGGCACTGACCGAGCATATCCCGATTCAGGGAGGGCATGACGGCATCCATCTTACTCAATATCCAATGGACCTTCTTGAAGAACTGGGACTTCTTAAAATGGATTTTCTGGGGCTTCGCAATTTAACGCTCATCGAAAATATTTTAAAGAACATCCACAAGGGAACGGGGAAAAAACTGGACCTGTCGCATATCCCGATGGATGACCCCGAGACGTTAGCCCTTTTAGGGAGAGGTGAAACAACTGGAGTGTTTCAATTTGAATCGGATGGCATCCGAAAGGTTTTGATCAAGCTGAAACCGAACCGATTCGAGGATATTGTCGCGGTCAATGCCCTCTATCGTCCAGGTCCCATGGAAAACATACCGCTGTTCATCGAGCGAAAACATGGACTGGCTCCCATTGAGTACCTGCACCAGGATTTGAAGGATATCCTTGAGCCTACATACGGAGTCATTGTTTATCAAGAACAGATCATGCAAATTGCCTCTCGCCTCGCCGGATTTTCACTTGGGGAAGCTGACCTGCTCCGTCGTGCCGTTTCGAAGAAGAAAAAGGATGTGCTGGATCAGGAGCGGCAGCATTTTGTGAGCGGCTCTTTGAAACAAGGATATTCCGAAAAAACGGCAGATGAGATTTATTCCTTGATCGTCCGCTTCGCTAATTACGGATTCAACCGTAGCCATGCGGTTGCTTATAGTGTCATTGCTTATCAGCTGGGGTACTTGAAAACCCACCATCCGGAATATTTCATGGCAGCACTAATGACATCGGTAGTGGGGAATGATGAAAAGATTGCCCAATATATCCGTGAGGCAAAAAAGAAAGGGATGACGGTTCTGCCCCCTTCGATTAACCGGAGCGGATACCCGTTTTTACCGGAAAAGGAAGGGATCCGCTATAGTCTTGGAGCCATAAAAGGAATAGGCGGTACGGTTTTAAAAGAAATCTTTGCTGCAAGACGACAAAAGACGTTCGCTGATTTATTCGATTTCTGTTTGCGCGTTTCGGGGAAAATCGTAAATCGAAAAGTGTTGGAGGCGCTTGTGCATTCAGGTGCTTTTGATGAATTCGGTGAAGACCGGGCAACATTATTGGCGAGTTTGGACATAGCGATCAGCCATACGGAATTGGTAAATCCAGATGATGATCTATTCGATATGTTTTCGGATGGCGAGTTTTCACTCAAACCGAAATACAACCGGGTCGAGCCCATTCCTATCGAGCACAAACTCTCATTGGAGAAAAGCGCATTGGGGCTTTATCTATCGAATCATCCCGTGACCAGCTACAGGGAACTATTTCAGTACTTCGGCTGTTTGACCATAGACGAGGCTACCAATAAAAAGGAATCAAAAGTCTTACTTGGCGCATATATTACGTCGGTTAAAACCATAAGGACAAAAAAGGGCGATGTTATGGCCTTTTTGAGCGTCAGTGATGAAGAGGGGGACATTGAGGCGGTCGTTTTTCCCAATGTATATAAAAACCACTCTGCCGACTTGAATCATGGACAACTCGTTATGCTGCAGGGGACATTGGAAGAACGGGATGGAAAAACCCAGCTCCTGACCAGGAACGTATATCCGCTTGAAAAAGTGAAAAGGATGAAAGAGGAACAAAACGGAACGGTTTTCCTGAAAATTGAGGCTGGCAAGCAAACGAAGGACACACTGCAAAAAATAAAAAAAATTTTAATGCAGCATAGCGGCGAAACAAAGGTCATGCTTTTTTACGAGAGGGAAAACCGTTATGTACAGCTATCTTATTGGGATTGGGTCAATCCTACAGATAGTCTGATGCAGGCATTATTTGGTTTAGTCGGAAAAGGTAATGTGGTTTATAAGCGAGAATAACTGTTTTACAACTTAAGCAGTTATGTTATATTGAAAACAGGCCGCTGTGGTCTGACCACTAGATTTCAGCATATATGATATGGGTTACCCAATATGTTTTAGGAGTGAAAATATGTCATTAAGAGAAGAAGCTTTACATATGCATCGCATGAATCAAGGGAAATTAGAAACAGTTTCAAAAGTACCGGTTAGGAATGCAGAAGATTTAAGTCTTGCTTATTCTCCTGGTGTCGCAGAACCATGTAAAGAAATATACGATAAGCCAGAAACCGTTTATGACTATACAATGAAAGGGAACACTGTTGCTGTTATTTCTGATGGAACGGCTGTGTTGGGACTTGGAAACATCGGCCCTGAAGCTGCTTTGCCGGTTATGGAAGGAAAAGCCGTTTTATTTAAAAGTTTCGCTGGAGTGGACTCTTTTCCAATCTGTTTAAAAACGACGGATGTGGATAAAATTGTAGAGACAGTTAAATTACTCGAACCGACATTCGGAGGAGTTAACTTAGAGGACATTGCCGCACCAAATTGTTTTGAAATTGAAGAACGACTTAAGAAAGAAATGAATATCCCTGTTTTTCATGATGATCAGCACGGTACGGCCATTGTAACTGTTGCAGGTCTTGTAAATGCCTTGCGACTTGTGAATAAATCAATCTCAGAAATTAAAGTGGTAGCGAATGGAGCCGGGGCTGCGGGTATTGCTATCATTAAATTGCTTTATAGCTACGGAGTACGTGACATTATTATGTGTGACACGAAGGGCGCCATTTATGAGGGCCGTTCGTCAGGCATGAATGATATAAAAGAACAAGTGGCGAAAGTGACCAATCGTAATAAGATTTCAGGACCTTTGGAAGCGGTCATTCAAGACGCTGATGTATTTGTAGGCGTTTCTGCCGCAGGTGCGTTAACCAAAGAAATGGTTTCATTAATGAATAAGGATGCGATCATTTTCGCGATGGCTAATCCAAATCCGGAAATCATGCCGGAGGATGCGAAAGCAGCGGGTGCCAAGGTTGTTGGAACGGGCCGTTCGGATTTCCCGAATCAGGTCAATAATGTCCTTGCATTCCCGGGAATTTTCCGTGGTGCATTGGATGTACGTGCGACTCATATCAATGAAAAAATGAAGGTTGCTGCTGTAGAGGCCATTGCCAGTTTAATTGAGGAACATGAGTTGAACGAAGACTACGTTATCCCTGCTCCTTTTGATGAGAGGGTAGCGCCTGCAGTTGCGGCTGCTGTTGCCAAGGCAGCGATGGAAACGGGAGTGGCTAGAATTAATATGGATCCCGAGGCAATTAAAGAAAAAACAAGGAAATTAGCGATCATTGGAAAAAGTGAGGAATAATTAATTTGGCAGGTCGGACTTCTTCATCCAAAATTTATCTCGATGTCGTTGAGAGCCTACGTAGCATGATTGAAGCGGAAAGCCTCCTGCCGGGAGATAAAATCCCATCAGAACGGGAGTTATCGGATCGTTTTAATGTTGGTCGTTCCTCTGTACGGGAAGCATTGCGTGCCTTAGAGCTATTAGGATTAATAGAAACAAGGCGTGGTGAAGGAACGTTTATCAGGGATTTCCAGGAGCATAAGCTAGTCGAGCTTCTGGGAACCTTTTTTTTGCAAGATAAAAAAGTACAAGAAGATTTGGCTGAGACGAAAAGGCTGATTGAAATTGACTGTTTACGGATTGTCGCCTTTTTCGCTACAGCTGAGGATATCAAACGATTAATGGTCTGGGTCAAGACGGATGAGTTTCATGATGATGATTTCTTCTTAAGAATTGCCATATTGAATCGCAATCGATTGATGGAACGAATTTGGCGCATTGTCAACAGCTATGCTAGAACATCAGAGATGGTACAGGGTAATGTGAAAAAAGAAGATTATCTGGCACTTCTTACATATTTACTCGAACGGGATGAAGAAAAAGCCATCGAAACGTATCTTATTAGAATTAGAAATATGTCGAAGGACGAGTGACACCTTTTTACACGATACTACTTTAATTTCTGATATAGTTTGTACCAAGTATCAAATAATAGATAATTGGTGGTAAAGGGAGGATTAAGCTTGCTTAAAGAGCTATTTGCGAAGTCTAAGAAGAAATATGCAACGGTTCCTTTAGATCGGGAGAAACAAGATGTACCAGAAGGAATTATGACAAAATGCCCCGGCTGTAAAAAAATCATGTATACAAAAGAATTAGTGAAAAACAATAAAGTCTGTCTGCATTGCGGGTTCCATCATTCGATGTCTTCCCATGAGCGTATCGAATGTTTATTCGACGCCGGCAGTTTTAATGAATTTGATAAAGAAATGATTTCAGTTAACCCACTTGGATTTCCGGATTACTTGGATAAATTGGAAAAGGACAAAAAGAAGGCCAAGATTAATGAGGCCGTTGTTACAGGAGTAGGGAGCATCAATGGGTACCAAGTATCAACAGCCATCATGGATTCCAATTTCCGGATGGGAAGCATGGGCTCCGTTGTTGGTGAAAAAATCACCCGTGCCATTGAACGTGCAGGTGAATTGAAGATTCCGTTTATCATTTTTACGGCATCAGGCGGCGCTCGGATGCAGGAGGGTGTTTTAAGCTTGATGCAGATGGCAAAGACGAGTGCTGCACTCAAGATGTTCAGCAATGAAGGCGGGCTGATCATATCAATGATGACCCATCCTACCACAGGTGGGGTTTCGGCAAGTTTCGCGTCACTTGGTGATATTAATCTAGCCGAACCTGGAGCACTTATTGGTTTTGCGGGACGAAGAATCATTGAACAGACGATTCATGAAGAGCTTCCAGAAGACTTCCAAACATCTGAATTCTTGATGAAGCACGGCCAATTGGATGCGGTTGTCAAACGTACTGAAATGAAAGAAACTTTGACGACGATCCTTAAAATTCATGCCCCGGGTGGTGAATGGTTATGATTTACGAATTAGAGTTCGAGCGTCCCGTTACGGACCTGAGAAATAAGATTAAAGAGCTAAAGGCGATTACGAAGGATGCTGACGTAGACCTTACAGTAGAAATCGAAACGTTGGAAAAGCGTCTAGAGAAGCTGGAAGTGGATATTTATAACCATTTAAAACCGTGGGATCGCGTTCAGATTGCCCGTCATCCAGCCCGTCCGACGACGCTTGATTACATTCCGAGATTATTCAATGACTTCATAGAGTTTCATGGAGATCGTTATTATGGGGATGATGAAGCGATTGTGGCTGGAATCGCAGAGTTTGATGGACTTGCCGTGACTGTCATTGGACATCAAAGAGGTAAGGATACGAAGGAAAACATCCGCCGTAACTTTGGCATGCCCCATCCGGAAGGCTATCGAAAAGCTTTGCGTCTGATGAAACAGGCGGAAAAATTCAATCGTCCGATTATTTGTTTCATTGATACGAAGGGAGCTTTCCCGGGCAAAGCTGCTGAAGAGCGCGGACAAAGTGAAGCCATTGCGAAAAACCTTTTTGAAATGGCAGGGCTTAAGGTGCCGGTCATCAGCATTGTCATTGGTGAAGGTGGAAGCGGCGGTGCATTGGCACTTGGTGTTGGAGACCGAATTTTCATGCTTGAGAATTCAACATATTCGGTAATTTCTCCTGAAGGGGCTGCGGCATTGCTGTGGAAGGATGCTTCTCAGGCTAAGAGGGCTGCGGAATCGATGCAAATCACTGCTCCCGACTTAAACCGTTTAGGAGTCATCGATGAGATCATTCCTGAAGTGAGAGGCGGCGCCCACCGGGATGCAAATTTACAGGCAGAAGCCATCAAGGAAATCCTGAAACGTTCATTCAATGAACTTCTGCCATTGAATAGTGATGACCTTATTAACCAGCGTTACATGAAATTCAAGAAAATCGGTGAATATGAATTTGAAAAACAATCTGAGGGGAAACCTAAGGAAGTTGAACAGCATTCATAATACATTTTGCAAAAAGGAAAAACGTGCTGCCAAGGGCAACACGTTTTTTCAGCCTTTAATGGTGTGCATATGTATTCATTACCGAAACCTGTAAAGAATATGGTTTGTGTATAGTATGTAAACTTTTACACCATTTTACTTCAATTTCTGTAGAGAATCGGTTAGGCTTATTACATCAGGTGAGCATAAGTGTAACAGATACTGCTTATTGAAGCTTGAAAAAGGGTACAATGATATAATGAGCTTAAAATTGATTAGTGCTGTAGAGAGGTGACATTTATGAAAAGAATTGGTGTATTGACTAGTGGAGGAGATTCTCCAGGCATGAATGCGGCAGTCCGGGCGGTTGTCCGTAAAGCAATTTTTCATGAAATGGAGGTCTTCGGGATTTATTATGGATATCAGGGCCTTATAAATGGGAATATAAGGAAACTTGAGCTTGGGTCGGTCGGGGATATCATTCATCGAGGCGGCACAATGTTACATACGGCTCGCTGTCCGGAATTTAAGACAGAGGAAGGCCAGCTGAAAGCGATTGAACAACTGAATAAACTTGGCATCGAGGGCATTGTCATAATAGGTGGCGATGGTTCTTACCGCGGAGCGAAAGCTTTGACTGAAAGGGGCTTCCCTTGTATCGGAGTTCCTGGAACGATTGATAATGACATACCGGGTACGGACTTTACGATTGGTTTCGATACAGCCCTGAATACAGTAATCGACGCTATCGATAAGATTCGGGATACGGCAACTTCTCATGAAAGGACTTATGTGGTTGAAGTAATGGGAAGAAATGCCGGCGATATCGCGCTTTGGGCCGGCCTGGCTGGCGGAGCGGAAACGATCCTTTGTCCTGAATGCGAATATGATATGGAAGATCTGATTGGGAAGCTGAACCGCGGACATGACCGTGGGAAAAAGCATAGTATCATCATTGTAGCTGAAGGTGTTGGAAGTGCTGTTGATATTTCGAGGAAAATTGAGGCGAAAGCAGGATTTGAAACCCGTGTAACGGTTCTCGGCCATGTCCAGCGCGGAGGATCTCCTTCGGCAAATGACCGTGTATTGGCAAGTCGGCTTGGAGCCAAAGCTGTTGAATTGCTTCTTGAAGGCAAAGGGGGCAGGGCTGTTGGAATAGAACAAAATCGACTAGTTGATTATGATATCATCGAAGCCCTTGCTAAACCGCATACAATTGACAAGAAAATGTATGATTTATCTTCTGAGTTATCCATTTAAATCAGTATTGATCAATGATAATAATTGCAGGTATTTGAAAGAAGAGACTTATAACACTACGCCCCCTGTCATTTAAAAGGTGGGCAGGCGGCGATTTTTCCTTAAAGGAGGATGACACATGCGAAAAACCAAGATTGTTTGTACGATTGGCCCCGCAAGTGAAAGTATAGAAAAGCTGGTTCAATTAATAGAAGCGGGGATGAATGTAGCTCGGCTTAACTTTTCACATGGAAATCATGAAGAACATGCCGCTAGAATCCGCAATATCAGGGAAGCGGGTGAAAAAGCGGGTAAACAGGTTGCTATCCTGCTGGATACAAAAGGACCTGAAATACGGACAAATAATATGGAAAATGACTCCATAGAGCTGGTAGCCGGCAATGATGTCATTATTTCCATGAATGAAGTCCTGGGAACACCTGAAAAATTCTCCATTACCTATGAAGGGCTTCTGCATGATGTCCATCCAGGATCTAAAATCCTTTTGGATGATGGATTGATCGGTCTTGAAGTGTTGAAAATAGATGAGGTAAGAAAAGAAATCAGTACCAAAATATTGAATAGCGGTACACTTAAGAACAAAAAAGGCGTGAATGTTCCAGGTGTTTCGGTTAACCTGCCTGGCATAACGGAGAAAGATGAACAGGATATCCTTTTTGGAATCGAACAAGGTATCGACTTTGTTGCTGCCTCATTTGTACGCAGGGCTTCCGATGTACTTGAAGTGCGTGAATTATTGCAGCAGAATGGAGCTGAGCATATTCAAATCATCCCTAAAATTGAAAATCAAGAGGGTGTAGACCGGCTTGATGAAATCTTGGAAGTTTCAGATGGTTTGATGGTAGCCCGTGGCGACCTGGGAGTGGAAATTCCTGCAGAAGAAGTGCCATTAGTCCAAAAACAAATGATCAAAAAATGTAACAATGCCGGGAAACCGGTCATAACGGCTACACAAATGCTCGATTCGATGCAGCGTAACCCAAGGCCGACCCGTGCAGAAGCAAGTGACGTAGCCAATGCCATATTTGATGGAACGGATGCCATCATGCTTTCTGGTGAAACGGCTGCTGGAACCTACCCTGTCGAGGCTGTTCAAACGATGCATAACATTGCTTCACGTGCAGAAACTGCCCTTGATTATCGGGATATATTATCAGTCAGAAGCAAAGTGAACCGTCATAATGTCACGGATGCAATTGGTCAGTCCGTTGCCCACACGGCGCTTAATCTTAATGCCGGAGCAATCATCACCCCTACCGAAAGTGGCCATACGGCAAGGATGATTTCTAAATACCGCCCTAAAGCACCGATCATTGCCGTTACCTCCAATGATCATGTTTCAAGACGGCTTGCACTGGCTTGGGGAGTCTACCCACAGATCGGTCCCAAGGCGACGACTACCGATGAGATGCTTCAAACTGCTATTGATGAAAGCTTGCATTCCGGCTTAGTGTCCCATGGGGATTTAGTCGTCATAACAGCCGGTGTGCCAGTTGGTGAAACAGGTACGACTAACTTGATGAAAATTCATGTGTTAGGGGAGGTTCTTTTGAAGGCTCAAGGAATCGGCAGGAAATCTGCGAAAGGTGAAGTGGTTGTAGCTAAGAATGCCAAGGAAGCTTTGGAAAAAGTGACGGAAGGCTCTGTACTTGTTACAATTGGTTCTGACCGCGATATGATGCCAGCGATTGAAAAGTGTGCAGCATTGATAACGGAAGAAGGCGGTTTGACAAGCCATGCAGCTGTTGTAGGGGTCACATTGGGCATTCCGGTCATCGTTGGGGCGGAAAACGCGACCAAAGTTTTCACGGATGGGCAAAGAATAACGGTCGATGCAGGCCGTGGAGTCATTTATGATGGACATGCCAACGTTTTGTAAAACGAAATTTTGGCTGATTCCGTGCCAATGAGGTAAGATGGATGTACCGCACCAGAAATGGGCTGTGCAGGAGGAATGTAGATGAAATATTTTTTATTGTTTATCATTGCGATGCCGGTCATTGAAATCATTGTCCTATTGCTGTCAGGCAATATGATTGGTTTTTGGCCAACTGTGTTCCTGATTGTAGCCACAGGTTTAATCGGAGCCTATTTGGCTAAACGGCAAGGGATGGAAACATGGAAAAGGGCACAGGAACAGATTCGTTACGGAATGATGCCAGGAAATGAAATCATTGATGGAATCTGTATCTTTATTGGAGCTGCACTGTTGCTGTCCCCTGGGTTCATTTCGGATATCATGGGATTGCTCCTTGTATTTCCGCCAACCCGGAATCTCCTCAAACCGATTGTTATCCGGTTTATCATGAACAGGATGAATAAAGGGAAAGTCACCATCATTCGGCATAAATAATAAAAGGCTGCCTAAAAGCTCAAGCTTTTAGGCAGCCTTTTTGGTCTGGAAAAAAGAAGTCTTCAAAAGCAACCAAGGTTTTTTTTCATTGGCAGCCTTTATGGCATTTCACTAAAATTGGACAAAAACATAGGGAGATTAAATGTAATCCGTTTTGCCTGTTTCACCATTAAATGAAGAATTCGGAAGAAAGTGAAGCAATGTATAATAACAGAATTTTTTAACTATTATCCCGCGAAAACATGGATAAATCAGGTTTTTTCATGTGAGAAATTCTTTTTTTGGAAACTTTTTAGAAAAAAATGGTGACAAATTTATACAGTGTGTTATATAATACAAACAGGAAATAAAACAACTGTATTATAACATGAAAGAGTTGGAAAGGATGTGGAGAGGCAACATGATTACGGAAGCAAAAGGCTTACAAATTACGGGCAACATTAAGCCAGGATATGAACAAATACTTACAACGGAGGCTCTTCAATTCATCGAAAGAATTGAACGGCATTTCAGTGAAAGAAGGAGGGAACTTCTGAAACGGCGCAAAAGCGTACAGGAAGAGCTGAATCAAGGCAAGTTGCCTGATTTCCTTGAAGAAACGAAGCATATTCGTGAAAGTGATTGGACGATTGCGCCACTCCCGAATGACTTGCAGGACCGCAGGGTTGAAATAACTGGACCAGTTGATCGTAAGATGATCATTAATGCAATGAACTCAGGTGCCAATGTATTCATGGCTGATTTTGAAGACGCCAACTCACCCACTTGGGAGAATTGCGTGGATGGTCAATTGAATTTGCGCGATGCAATCCGCGGAACCATTTCATTTAAAAATCCAAATGGCAAAGTGTATGAATTGAATGAAAAAAGGGCTGTCCTAAAGGTAAGGCCACGCGGCTGGCATTTGGAGGAAAAACATGTCCTTTTGGATGGACAGCCAATATCAGCCAGCATTTTTGACTTTGGACTGTACTTTTACCACAACGCAAAAGCATTGGTCGAAAAACAAAGCGGTCCATACTTCTACTTACCAAAAATGGAAAGCCACCTAGAAGCAAGATTATGGAATGAAATATTCGTATATGCACAGAACGATCTAAGAATACCGCAAGGAACCATTAAGGCAACGGTCTTGATTGAAACGATACTTGCCGCATTCGAAATGGATGAAATTCTGTACGAGCTTAAAGAACATTCTGCAGGCCTGAACTGCGGCCGCTGGGACTATATCTTCAGTTTCCTGAAAAAGTTCCGTCACTCGGATGATGTTATCTTTCCTGACCGGCTGCAGGTGACGATGACCGTTCCGAATATGAGAGCGTATTCCTTATTGGCAATCAAAACATGCCACACTCGTAATGCTCCGGCAATTGGCGGGATGGCAGCGCAAATTCCAGTTAAAAATGACCCGATTAAGAATGATGAGGCTTTTGCGAAAGTCCGGGCAGATAAGGAACGCGAAGCAAGAGACGGCCATGATGGAACATGGGTTGCCCATCCAGGTATGGTAAGCATCGCAAAAGAGGTTTTTGACCTGCTTGTTCCAAAGCCGAATCAAATTTTCCGAAAACGAGAAGATGTCCTTGTAACAGCGCAAGAGTTGCTGGCTGTGCCCGAAGGAACGATCACGGAGGCAGGATTACGGACGAACATTAACGTCGGCATCCAATATATTGCCTCTTGGTTAAGCGGCAGGGGGGCGGCGCCCATTAATAACTTAATGGAAGATGCAGCAACGGCTGAAATTTCAAGAGCACAAGTCTGGCAATGGATCCGGCATCCAAAAGGCATCCTCGAAGATGGCAGGAAAATAACCGAAGAATTATTCCATCAGATTAAAGAGGAAGAAGTGGAGGTCATTAAATCGGAAGTAGGGGAAGAAGCTTTCAAGTCAGGAAAGTTTGAAGAGTCTACTAAACTATTCGAAGAATTGATTGAAGCGGATGACTTTGCAGATTTCTTAACCAATCCGGCATATGAACAATTATCTTAATATTAAAAATATTAAATATAAATTAGGAGGAAACTATAATGATGAATGAAAGAGCGCAACAATTACAACAAAACTGGGAAAATGACTCACGGTGGACTGGGATTAAACGTCCTTATACGGCGGACGAAGTTATTAAATTAAGAGGTTCCATCGATATTGAACAAACACTGGCACGCCGTGGTTCTGAGAAACTATGGAATCTATTAAATACAGAGGATTTCATCAATGCATTAGGAGCATTGACTGGTAACCAAGCAATGCAACAGGTGAAAGCTGGTTTAAAAGCAATCTACCTAAGCGGCTGGCAAGTTGCGGCAGATGCTAACATCGCAGGGCAAATGTACCCTGACCAAAGTTTATATCCAGCCAACTCCGTGCCGCAAGTGGTTAAACGCATTAATCAGACACTTCAGCGTGCAGACCAAATCAGCTTTGCCGAAGGAAAAGAGGATATCGATTGGTTCGCTCCAATCGTAGCGGATGCTGAAGCCGGCTTTGGCGGTTCCCTTAACGTCTTCGAATTAATGAAAGGCATGATCGAAGCTGGAGCGGCAGGCGTTCACTTTGAAGACCAGCTTTCTTCAGAGAAAAAATGTGGTCACCTAGGCGGTAAAGTTCTTCTGCCAACCCAAACGGCAGTACGTAATTTGGTTTCCGCCCGATTGGCAGCCGACGTAATGGGGACACCGACTATCTTAATTGCCCGTACGGATGCTGATGCTGCAGACTTGATCACCGATGATATCGATCCGGTCGATGCACCTTTCATCACTGGCGAAAGGACTCCGGAAGGGTTCTACCGCACCAACGCGGGCCTTGATCAAGCAATTGCACGCGGCCTTGCTTATGCACCGTATGCCGACCTTATCTGGTGTGAGACTTCTGAACCTAATCTAGCGGATGCTCGCCGCTTTGCCGAAGCGATCCATGCAGAGTTCCCGGGTAAACTCCTTGCTTACAATTGCTCCCCATCATTTAACTGGAAAGCTAAATTAAGTGATGAAGAAATTGCCAGCTACCAAGTTGAATTGGGTAAATTGGGTTATAAGTTCCAATTCGTTACCCTTGCTGGCTTCCACTCATTGAATCATAGCATGTTCAATCTTGCTCTTGGTTATAAAGACCGCGGTATGGCTGCATACTCAGAACTTCAACAAGCAGAGTTCGCCAGTGAACCCGACGGCTATACAGCAACACGCCATCAACGTGAAGTGGGAACTGGTTATTTTGATGAAGTGGCACAAGTCGTTTCTGGTGGAACATCATCCACAACAGCACTTGCAGGTTCTACTGAAACAGAACAATTCGAGACGTCAAAATAAAGGCTTGAAACCAAAAATCCGCCTCGTACCCGAGGCGGATTTTTATATGGAATGGGAGAATGCTATAAGATATAAAGATAAGCTGGATTACTTTATGTGGTTCTCTTTGTATCTTGCCCGATGATGAAAGACCATATGGCCTTAAAGACATTGGCACGCTGAATTGTATTGAATATGACAAGTACGACAGGTCCTGCAATCAGCCCAAGGAAACCGATCAATTTGAAGCCGATGAACAAGGCGATGAGAGTGGCGAGCGGATCCAAACCAATACTGGAAGAAAGAACTTTTGGCTCTATTAACTGGCGCTGGACAACAACGATTATGTACAGGACGGACAAACCGATTGCAAGACTTGTATTTCCGGCAATGAATTCAAAGATGATCCAAGGAATGAAAATCGTCCCTGTCCCTAAATAGGGAATGATATCGACCAGTCCGCATATCAGGGCAATGGTAATTGAATAATTCACCCTTAAGATGAGAAAGCCGATTAAAATCGTGACAGTCGTCAATGAAACAAGAGTGAATTGTGCACGGATAAAACCAAATAAAGCTCGTTTTAAGTCCCTGAATAAACGCTTGGCACCCGAAAAAATCTTATCAGGCAACACTTTTCCTGTCACAAGGCCAAAGGTATCCCAATCTTTACTGATGAAGAAAGTGCCCAGTAGGGTAAAAAGGAGTGCTGTTGCCGTAGTTGGAAACCATCCGATAATTGTGGGAATGTTCTTCAAGAACGCTTGAATGAAGCCGCTTACTCCGGTAGTGATGGATTCACCGATATTTTGGATATTCTTGAGGACTGTGTCTTGCTGTTCGATATCCAAATTATTGAACATGGCAGCTATTTGATTATATAAAGGGATGACGGTTGAAGTGATGTATGTTTCTATAAAGTCCACGATCGTTTCAATGTGTTGTGGTATGACTCCGGCAAGGTAATTGGTCCCTGAAATGATCTCGGTGACCAGTAAGGTGATTAGACCCGCAAATAAAAGGAAAATGAGCAAAAGGGAAATGAATACAGCCAATCCCCTTGGCAGTCTTCCTTTCTTTTCGAAAAAAGTGACCAGGGGGTTCATCAAGAAAGCGATTATCATGGCAATAATGAATGGGTATGTATACTTAGATAAATAAAACAAGGCAATTCCACCTAAAATTATTCCTCCGACGACCAGTAAAGAACGAATGAAACGATACATATATACTGGATTCAAGACATATCCTCCTTCTATCATAAAGTTTGTATTATAATTGTAACGATGATGGAAAAGAAAGGAAAGATTCTTTCGTCATTCTGCTTAACTTTTTCCCGTTAAAATACATAGCTCCATAAATCGGTCTCCTCTAAAGAAAGAGAGGAGTTTGTTATGTTAAAATAACAAAAAAGAAGAAAGAAGGTGAAGGGAGAATGATCAACGGTCCTGTCGTATTTTTAATTTTACTTGCAGCAATCGGTTGGTTTGGGAAAAATATGTCACTGATCATGGCTGCGGGTTTTCTTTTAAGCATGAAACTGATTGGCCTTGACGCTAAAGTGTTTCCATATTTAGAAGCCAAAGGAATCAACTTGGGCGTTACTATCATCACGATTTCCGTACTCATCCCAATAGCGAATGGGGCGATTGGTTTCAAGGAACTTGGGGACGCCATTAAATCCCCTTATGCCTGGATTGCGCTTGCATCCGGAATAGCGGTTGCACTCATAGCGAAAAATGGGATTACACTCCTGTCACATGATCCGCATATTACTGCGGCTCTTGTTTTTGGGACGATTCTTGCTGTCGCATTATTCAAAGGTGTAGCTGTCGGTCCGTTAATCGGGGCAGGAATTGCTTATTTATGCATGCAGATCTTTAATTTTTTTAAATGAAGCAAGTGGCGGAGGATAAAAGAGCTCGTCAACATTGGGAATGGGAATTTTCTATCTAATGTTTCATTTCTTCTGCTTTGCGACAAATTTTCAAAAAAAACGTGTTGGATTGCATAAAAAAAAGCAGGTGAATATGTTGCTAATTTTTCTAATGAAATAATAATTTTTTCACATTTTAAGTGCTTTTCATTCCCAAAAAAGTGTTTATTGTTTATAATAATCATGTAACTGCTCTGTTTTATTAAAAATGGGATTCAGAATATCATTGATATTTTTGAGGAACCTTAAAAAAAGATGTAGTTATTGAGCAAGCGCTCACTAGGAATAGCTACAAACATTATTTTTAGAATTTCGTATAAAAGATTATCGTACATTTTACTATTGTTGGGGGCATATTCCGTGAACGCTTCAATACAAGATGTATGTCTTCTGCTAAAAAATAGATGGTTGTATTCAGAATAGCTAATTTCCTTGGAAGCGCTATATTTATACGCAATGAGCAAGGGTATAGGGGAATATCTAGGAAAAGGAGAGATTTAGTATGACAGCAACAAAAGGTCTTGAAGGTGTGGTAGCAACAACTTCATCAGTAAGCTCCATTATCGATGACACATTAACGTATTCAGGTTATGACATCGACGATTTGGCTGTAAATGCAACATTCGAGGAAGTAATCTATCTTTTATGGCACGGAGCTCTTCCAAACAAAAGCCAACTAAAGGAATTAACTAAACAACTTGCTGAAAATGCTGCAATTCCAGCAGAAGTGGTTAATCATTTCAAAACATACCCAATCGATAAAGTACATCCAATGGGAGCTCTTCGCACAGCTGTATCTCTTCTTGGTCTTTATGATGAAGAAGCGGATGTAATGAATGAAGACGCTAACTATCGTAAAGCAATCCGCATCCAAGCAAAAATCCCTACATTGGTAACAACTTTCGCTCGCATCCGTCAAGGTAAAGAAGCGGTTGCACCACGTACAGATTTAAGCTTTGCTGCTAACTTCTTATATATGTTAAGTGGTAATGAACCAACGGCAATTGAAGAAGAGGCATTCAACAAAGCATTGGTCCTTCATGCTGACCATGAATTGAACGCTTCCACATTCACTGCACGCGTTTGTGTGGCTACATTATCCGATATCTATTCTGGCGTAACTTCTGCCATCGGCGCTTTAAAAGGCCCACTTCACGGCGGAGCTAACGAACAAGTCATGAAAATGCTTACTGAAATTGGTTCAGTTGATAACGTTGAGCCATATATCAATGAAAAATTAGCCAATAAAGAAAAAATCATGGGCTTTGGCCACCGTGTGTACCGTAAAGGTGATCCACGTGCTAAACACCTTAAAGAAATGTCCCAAAAACTTACTGAACTTACTGGACAACCGCAATATTATGATATGTCCATTAAAATTAATGAAATCGTAACTGGTCAAAAAAATCTTCCGCCAAACGTAGATTTCTATTCTGCTTCCGTATACCATAGTTTAGGTATCGAGCATGACCTATTTACACCAATCTTTGCAGTAAGCCGTGCTTCAGGCTGGATCGCTCATATCCTTGAGCAATATTCAAACAACCGCCTGATCCGTCCGCGTGCAGAGTATGTTGGACCAGGTATGCAAAAATATGTACCGATTGAAGAACGCTAATTAAAAGTTTTTCAAAAATTATTTTTTATTTCATCGATTTTGTAGTAAATTAATAGATGTGAGTAAAAAGGGTTAGTGGTCCTGCCTCGTTTAATGCCGGGCCATCTAACCTTTGAATTTGAATCGGAGGTAAGAGACATGACACAAAGCCAAAAAATCACAGTTACTAACGGTGCTCTTAACGTACCAAACAATCCAATCGTTCCTTATATTGAGGGAGACGGAATCGGTCCTGATATCTGGGCAGCAGCTTCTCGCGTTTTAGACGCAGCAGTTGAAAAAGCTTACAACGGCGAAAAGAAAATCGAATGGAAAGAAGTTTTAGCTGGACAAAAAGCATTTGACCAAACAGGCGAATGGCTTCCACAAGAAACTCTTGATGTCATTAACGAATATCTAATCGCTATTAAAGGACCTCTTACAACTCCAATCGGTGGCGGTATCCGCTCATTGAACGTTGCATTGCGTCAAGTATTGGACTTATTCGTATGTCTTCGTCCAGTACGTTACTTTGATGGTGTGCCTTCACCAGTTAAACGTCCGGAAGACACTGACATGGTCATCTTCCGTGAAAACACTGAAGACATCTATGCTGGTATCGAATATGCAAAAGGTTCTGACGAAGCTAAGAAATTAATCGAATTCCTACAAAATGAATTCGGTGTTAAAAACATTCGTTTCCCTGAAACTTCAGGTATCGGAATTAAACCGATTTCTGAAGAAGGAACAAAACGTCTTGTTCGCTCTGCACTTAACTATGCGATCAAAGAAGGCCGTAAATCATTAACGCTTGTTCATAAAGGTAACATCATGAAATTCACGGAAGGCGCATTTAAAACTTGGGGTTATGAAGTTGCAGAACAAGAATTCGCCGATAAAGTGTTCACATGGAACCAATATGACAAAATTAAAGATGCTGAAGGCACTGAAGCTGCTAACAAAGCACAATCTGCTGCTGAAGCTGAAGGCAAAATCATCGTTAAAGATTCCATTGCTGATATCTTCTTACAACAAATCCTGACTCGTCCTAAAGAGTTTGATGTTGTTGCAACAATGAACTTGAACGGAGATTACATTTCTGATGCATTAGCTGCACAAGTTGGCGGAATCGGTATCGCTCCAGGAGCAAACATCAACTACGAAACTGGACATGCCATTTTCGAAGCAACTCACGGAACGGCTCCTAAATATGCTGGTCTTGATAAAGTTAACCCATCTTCAGTACTTCTTTCAGGCGTTCTTTTACTTGAACACCTTGGATGGAACGAAGCTGCAGACAGCATCACAAAATCAGTGGAACAAACAATTGCTTCTAAAGTCGTTACATACGATTTTGCCCGCCTAATGGAAGGCGCAACAGAAGTTAAATGTTCTGAGTTCGCTGATGAGCTTATCAAAAACCTTAAATAATTTATAAATGCTTTCTGGAAAAGTACCTTAATGGGCTTCTTTTCCAGGGAGCTTTATATATATATGTGCATGAAAATGTTAAAAGTATTCCAAAATATTCACATATTTTAAGGAGGAATTAACATGTCTAAGCGTAAAAAAATCACAGTGGTAGGTGCCGGTTTCACTGGTGCTACAGCAGCATTCCTAGCAGCTCAAAAAGAACTTGGTGATATCGTTTTAGTTGATATTCCGCAAGCTGAAAACCCTACAAAAGGTAAAGCTCTTGATATGGCGGAAGCAGGACCTGTTCTTGGTTTCGACGCTAACATCATCGGTACATCCAACTATTCAGAAACAGCTGATTCCGACGTAGTGATCATCACTGCTGGAATTGCCCGTAAGCCCGGCATGAGCCGTGACGACTTAGTTCAAACTAACCAAAAAGTTATGAAATCAGTAACTAAAGAAGTGGTTAAATATTCCCCTAATACAACAATCATCGTTTTGACTAACCCTGTAGATGCAATGACTTACACTGTTTACAAAGAATCAGGTTTCCCTAAAGAACGCGTTATCGGACAATCGGGTGTTCTTGATACAGCTCGTTTCCGCACTTTCGTAGCTCAAGAATTAAACTTATCCGTTAAAGATGTAACTGGTTTCGTGCTTGGCGGACACGGTGACGATATGGTCCCTCTAGTCCGTTATTCTTATGCTGGCGGAATTCCTTTGGAGACATTGATCCCCCAAGATCGTTTAGAAGCAATCGTGGCTCGTACTCGTACAGGTGGCGGAGAAATCGTAAACCTTCTCGGAAACGGAAGCGCATATTATGCACCGGCTGCATCCCTTGTGGAAATGGCTGAAGCAATCCTTAAAGACCAACGTCGCGTTCTTCCATCCATCGCTTATCTTGAGGGCGAATACGGATTCGAAGGAATCTACCTTGGTGTGCCAACTGTACTAGGTGCAAACGGCATTGAACAAATCATCGAGCTTGAATTGACTGAAGGCGAAAAAGCGGCACTTTCAAAATCAGTTGAATCAGTTAAAGCGGTAATGCAAGTTCTTCAATAAGAGATGGTGAAAACAATCTCTTGATCAGACTGCCTGGAATATTGGAAGGGAAGGCCGAGGCCATCTTCCATCTCCGGGCAGTCTTTTTATCCGCTTTGGAACAAATCCGGGGGCGATAAGCCCCTGCTTAAGGTAGGAATAACTTTCAATACGTTTTTTTATGTGTAAATTTCATATAATATTCTTTATAATGGAATTGGATGAGTAGACTGAGAATTTGGTCTATGGGGTAATACATAATTCAGGGGGATCTAATGTCAAAGAAAATTCTCGTAGTGGATGATGAACAATCAATAGTTACCTTACTTCAGTACAATTTAGAACAAGCAGGCTATTCGGTGATCACTGCTTTGGATGGAGAACAAGGACTACAGGCTGCTGTGGACATACGCCCCGATTTAGTGGTATTGGATTTGATGCTGCCTAAAATGGATGGGCTTGAAGTATGTAAACAGCTTCGCCAGCAAAAAATCAATATACCGATCTTGATGCTGACTGCTAAGGACGATGAATTTGACAAAGTTCTGGGACTTGAACTTGGAGCGGATGATTATTTAACCAAACCATTTAGTCCGCGGGAGGTAGTAGCACGGATTAAAGCCATATTAAGGAGATCTCAGTTTCAATCGAACGGCAGTGAGTCAGGTAATGATCAGGAAGATGGTCTCTTGAAATTAGGGGAATTGAAAGTATTCCCGGATCGATACGAAGCATTCTTTGATGAACAGCAATTAGAATTAACTCCAAAAGAATTTGAATTACTTTTATACTTGGCGAAGAATAAAGGACGAGTATTGACTAGGGACCAACTGCTCAGTGCGGTATGGAATTATGATTTCGCGGGAGATTCCCGAATCGTCGATGTGCATATTAGCCATCTTCGTGAAAAAATAGAGAAGGATACAAAAAAACCTCTATATATCAAAACGATAAGGGGCTTGGGGTATAAGCTTGAGGAGCCTAAAAAAGAATGACGACCTATCGTAAAAAGCTCTTATATACCCTCATCACGCTGGTGATGGTCGTCCTGATGGCCGTGGGCTTTTTATTGGGGCATTTGTTCAAAAGTTATTATATTACAACTTTCAATGAGCGCATACAGAACGAAACATTCTTCATTTCTACATATATTCAAGAGCATGGGGGGATCGCGTCCTTTTTGGAAGAAGGGAAGACGGCAAAACTGACTCCCCTTTTAGATTCGAACTTAACGATTCTCTCTACGAGTGGGGAAATATTATACGATTCGACATCATCAAATGAAATACTTAAAAGCCATTCCAAGGTCCTTCGCAAAATAACTTTGGAAAAAGGGCTTAAGTATGGGGAAGGGTTTGAGGTGGTTGAAGGGGAGTCGGACCTCCATTTTTATTGGAAGACGGTCGAAAAGGATGGCGAGATTGAAGGTTTTGTCGTCCATAGCAATGAAATAGAGGCCATCGATCAAGTGAATAAACAAATGTGGCAAATATTGATCATTTGTTTAGGGGTTGCCTTGATCATCATTCTCATGCTCGCGAGTAAAATCACTTCATATTATATCCGTCCGATCGAGGAGGCGACGATGGCAGCCATCGAACTGGCAAAAGGGAATTATGGAACTCGGACATTCGGGAGGCAAACTGATGAAACCGGAATGCTGACAACTTCCTTGAACATATTGGCGAGGAATCTTCAGGAAACTGAAATAGCGAGGGAAATGAATCAGGATCGTTTGGAAGTACTTGTTGAAAATATCGGTAGTGGTGTCTTGCTCATAGACAGTAAAGGGTATACCACCTTAATCAACCGGGAATTCAAGAAAAGCTTCCATGTAAACTCCGCTACTTTTTTGTTTCAGGAATATTACTCGGTCATTAAAGATCAGGAAGTGATTGCCATAATCGAAGAGATCTTTCGGACGGAAAAAACGATAAAACGCCAGGTGAGGATACCGCTTGCAATAGAACGTAAGCATTTTGAGATTTACGGGGCTCCCATTATCGGGAATCATGATGAATGGAAGGGGATCCTCCTCATTTTCCATGATATCACCGAATTGAAAAGGCTCGAGCAAATGCGGAAGGATTTCGTGGCTAATGTGTCCCATGAATTGAGAACCCCGATCACTTCTATTAAAGGGTTTTCAGAAACATTGTTAGATGGGGCTTTAAAAGACGAAAAGACCTTAAAGCACTTTTTAACGATTATCTTGAAAGAAAGTGATCGGCTGCAAGAGCTCATTCAGGAGCTTCTGAATTTATCAAAAATGGAGCAGCAGGAATTCGTTTTGAACGCAGGTGTCGTGGATATTACGAAAGTCCTTGGTGAAATACAAGAGATGCTTATTGGGAAGCTGAAGGAAAAAGAAGTATCGCTTGAAATTAAAGCATCACAGGAACCTGCTTTCATTGAAGGGGAATCTGATAGGATCAAACAGGTTTTCATTAATTTGATAACGAACGCATTGACCTATACCCCAAATGGCGGGAGGGTCACCGTGAATATCATGGAGAATGAACAGACGGTTGATATTGCAGTTCAAGATAGCGGGATCGGCATCGAAGAAAAAGAACTGCCGAGAATCTTTGAACGGTTTTACAGGATCGATAAGGCAAGGAGCCGCGATTCAGGAGGAACTGGCATTGGACTGGCAATCGTCAAGCATATAATAGAAGTCCATAAAGGTAAAATCAACGTGGAAAGCACACCTGGAACCGGGACGACTTTTACAGTCACTTTAAATAAAAGCTTAAAAGGAAAGATGTAGCGGGTTTCGTGAATTTACATGTCCTTTACAATTTCTTAAAACGGACTTCATAATGCAGGGGTACAATGTTTGTACAACCCCTCATCCAAGGAGTTAAACATTGACAGAGACCCATAGTCTCTGTCTTTTAATTTTGTCTTATTCCCCGGGAACCATTCCTCTATCCTATTTTCTTAGGAAAATATTTGGTTTTCATGAAACTTTAGGCCCTTTCTTGCGTAAATAAGATATAACGGCAAAGAAGGGGTGATACATATCGTTACCTTAAAAAGGATATATACGATCATAGGACTTGTCTTTCTAATTTTAATTTTGGGTGTAGTTGCGATATCGACCTGGTACACGGTTGATGAATCCGATCAAGCTGTCATAATGACGTTTGGTAAGGTGGAGCAGACGATAACAGAACCAGGACTTCACTTTAAGCTGCCTTGGCCGATTCAATCGGTTGAAAAATTATCGAAAGAAACATTCAGCCTTAAGTTTGGATATAAGGAAGAGGATGGAAAGGTGAAGGATTACCCGAGTGAGACCAAGATGATTACGGGTGATGAAAATATTGTGCTAGCCGACCTAGTTGTTCAGTGGAAAATCACAGACCCTCCAAAATATCTATACAATGCAGATGATCCAGAGAAAATATTATATGATACGACTTCAGCTGCCTTACGGAGCATTATCGGCAGCACGAAAATAGATGATGCACTTACATCCGGTAAAGCGCAAATTGAAGCGGATGTATGGGGATTGCTGTCACAGCTAATGGAGAAATATGATGTCGGAATTTCGATATCTGCGGTTAAACTCCAGGATGTGGAGTTACCGAATGAAGAAGTCCGGAAGGCTTTTACCAATGTAACGGATGCCAGGGAAACGGCCAATACGAAAATAAACGAAGCGGATAAATATGAAAATAAACGGATGAATGAAGCGGAAGGGGAAAAAGACGCCATCATATCACAGGCCAATGGGGATAAAGCTGCCCGTACGGAAGCTGCCCGTGGGGATGTAGCGGTCTTTGAAAAATTACTAAGTGAGTATAAGGGCAATAAGGGGATTACGAAGGACCGTCTTGTTATTGAGACCCTTGAAGAAGTATTGCCGAATGCGGAGCTTTATATCATGAATGATGATGGAAACACAATGAAGTACTTGCCGCTTCGCTCGCTTGAAAAAGAGGAAACGAAAAAAATGCCTGCACCTGATGAATCCACTGCTCCAGAAGGAGAAACGGAAAAAGGGAATGCAACGGAAGAAAAAGCGGCGGGGGAAGGGGGCGCTAAACAATGAGTGGAAAAATAATAGATTTCTCTGAGTTGAAAAAAGGTGATTTTCATTGGAGAGGCTACGTGAAAATTGGCATTTTCCTCATTATTTTATTCGCGTTGCTGCTAATCATCTTCACCAATGTATATATCGTCAAAGAGGGCGAATATAAAGTCGTCCGTCAATTCGGTGAAGTGGTAAGAATTGATAAAACCCCGGGTTTGAAGGTAAAAGTGCCATTCATCCAGAGCGTCATGACCTTGCCGAAGTATCAGATGAGTTCTGATGTATCCGAGGCGGAAATCAATACGAAAGATAAAAAGCGGATGCTGATCGACAACTATGCAGTATGGAGAATAGAAGATCCGAAGAAATTGATTACAAATGCAAGGACGCTACAGAATGCCGAAACGAAAATGGAAGAGTTCATCTATTCGGCAGTTCGTTCAGAGCTGGGCCAGCTGAATTATGATGAAATCATTAATGATGAGAAGTCATCCAGGGGAAGTTTAAACGACCGCATAACAGAAAAAGTCAACGAACTGCTCCAAAAGGACAGTTATGGCATCAGCCTGACGGATGTCCGGATAAAGCGGACTGACCTGCCAGCCGAAAATGAATCATCCGTCTTCAAGAGGATGATTTCAGAGCGGGAATCGAAAGCGCAAGAGTACCTATCCAAAGGTGATGCGAAGAAAAATCGTATCATTGCGGATACTGATCGTAAAGTGAAAGAATTGCTCTCGACTGCAGAAGCTGATGCAGAAGTTATCAGGGCTGAAGGAGAAGGGGAAGCAGCGATAATCTATAATAAGTCGTTTTCCAAAGATCCCGAATTCTATAAACTATACCGGACTCTTGACTCCTACAAAAAAACGATTGGAGATCAAACGGTCATCGTTCTGCCGTCGGATTCCCCATATGCCAGCTTGTTAATGGGAAATACTAAATAATCGCCGTTGCCGTCATTTTTCTTTCCGCTTCTACTCATGGTAGAATAGAGAAAGAAAATGAACGGCTTTTTGCGTTTTTAAATAGAAGCTAAAACTACATAAACCTGTATGACTGGAGGAAGACGGAATTGGATAAAAAGTTAGTACTCATAGATGGAAATAGCATTGCATACCGTGCGTTTTTTGCACTTCCGCTCTTGAATAATGATAAAGGGGTACATACGAATTCCGTTTACGGATTCACCATGATGCTCAACCGCATTCTTGAAGAAGAAAAACCAACGCACATACTTGTTGCATTCGATGCGGGTAAAACGACATTCAGACATGCTTCATTTAAAGAATATAAAGGGGGACGCCAAAAAACGCCGCCTGAATTATCTGAGCAATTTCCTTTCATTCGTGAGCTGCTTGATTGTTTTCAAATAAAAAGGTATGAACTGGAGAACTATGAAGCCGATGATATTATCGGGACGCTATCTTTACAAGCTGAAAAAGATGGTTTTGAGGTGAAGGTCATTTCCGGTGATAAGGATTTAACACAATTATCCTCCCCTAGTACGACGGTTTCCATTACGAAAAAGGGGATTACTGAAATTGAGGAATACACTCCAAAGCATATACATGAAAAATACGGTCTATCCCCCTTTCAGATCATTGATTTAAAAGGGCTGATGGGAGATGCCTCCGACAATATTCCTGGCATACCGGGTGTTGGTGAAAAAACCGCCCTTAAGTTATTGCATCAATTTGAAACGGTGGAAAACCTCCTGCAGTCGATTGATGAGGTAAGCGGACAAAAATTGAAAGAGAAAATAGAGGAACATAAAGACCTGGCTCTATTAAGTAAAGAGCTGGCTACAATAACGAGGGAAGCGCCGCTTGAAGTTTCTGTAAACGAGACCGAGTACAGCGGCATGGATCAGGAACGAGTCATCTCATTCTATAAAGAGCTAGGCTTTTCGACTTTGCTCGATAAATTGGATGTAACGGAAAGTGTACCGCTTGAACAGGAAAAGATAGAGGTTCACACGGGTGAAATGTCAGAAGGAATGTTTGCAGATGAAAGTGCTTTATATGTTGAAACTTTAGAAGATAATTATCATCGTGCAGATATTATAGGGATAGCCATCAGTAATGAACAAGGTCATTTTTACTTCCATGGAGATGATGCTCTGAGTTCCGCGGCATTTAAAACCTGGGCAGAGGATGAAACAAAAAAGAAAACGGTTTTCGATGCGAAGCGTACGGTTGTTGCACTCCGTCATAGAGGCGTCGAAATAAAAGGCATCGATTTTGATGTGTTTTTGGCATCCTATATCCTAGATCCGGCAGAGTCAGTGGATGAAGTGGCCGAAATCACGAAAACACAAGGTACAATCCGTCTTGAGACAGATGATGTTTTTTATGGGAAAGGTGCAAAACGGAAGATTCCTGGGCAAGCTGAATTGAGCGAGCATATCGCCAGAAAATCGAAGGCAATCCTTTCTCTTAAAGAACCGATGATCAATAAACTGCAAGAGTTCGAGCAATATCATCTGTTAACGGAACTGGAGCTGCCTTTGTCGATCATCCTGGCTAATATGGAATGGCAGGGCATCAAGGTGGATATAGGCCGGCTGAAAAACATGGGGCAGGAATTAGCCATTCGCTTAAGAACCATTGAAGCACGAATTTTTGATTTGGCTGGAGAGGCTTTCAATATCAATTCACCTAAACAGCTTGGGGCCATCCTTTTTGAAAAGTTAGAGCTTCCGGTCATGAAGAAAACCAAAACAGGTTATTCCACTTCAGCCGATGTACTGGAAAAACTGGAGAGCCAGCATGATATCGTTAAGGAAATATTACTGTATCGCCAGCTTGGTAAGTTGCAATCCACATATATTGAAGGCTTGCTCAAAGTGGTCAATGCTAAAACGGACAAGGTGCACACCCGGTTCAACCAAGCATTGACCCAAACCGGCCGATTAAGTTCTACAGATCCCAACCTGCAGAACATCCCTATCAGACTGGAAGAAGGCAGGAAAATCAGGCAGGCCTTCATTCCTTCCGAAAAGGATTGGATCATTTTTGCTGCGGACTATTCGCAAATCGAGTTACGCGTGCTGGCGCATATCGCCAATGACAGCGGATTGGTGGAAGCATTCCAAGCCGGGATGGACATCCATACAAGGACAGCGATGGATGTGTTCCATGTAAAGGCGGAGGAAGTCACGTCGAACATGAGGCGCCAAGCAAAAGCCGTCAACTTCGGAATCGTTTATGGTATAAGTGACTACGGGCTATCGCAAAGTCTTGGCATCACGAGAAAAGAAGCTGGAGAGTTCATCGAGAAGTATTTAAGGAGCTTTCCTGGTGTTCAGGAATATATGGAAGAAAGTATACATGAGGCACGTCAAAAAGGGTATAGCACGACTTTGCTGCAAAGAAGGCGCTATATACCTGAGATTACAAGCAGGAATTTCAACATCAGGAGCTTTGCCGAACGGACAGCGATGAACACACCGATTCAAGGCAGTGCCGCGGATATCATCAAGCTTGCGATGATAAATATGAATAAGCGCCTGAAAAGTGAAGGGCTGAAAACGAGAATGCTTCTTCAGGTGCATGATGAATTGATTTTTGAAACTCCTCCCGAGGAACTCGAAATCCTTAAGGTGATCGTTCCGGAGGAAATGGAAAATGCCATTGAATTGAACGTGCCCCTTAAAGTGGATTATGCTTTCGGGCCAACATGGTTTGATGCCAAATAATAAAAGATAGGTGATTGTAATGCCAGAACTTCCAGAAGTGGAAACAGTCAAAAGAACGTTAGAGCAGCTCGTACTTGGAAAAGAGATCAAGGAAGTGTCCGTCTTTTGGCCAAAGATCATTAAAGCGCCTGAGCCTGTCGAACAGTTTCAGGATGCTTTAAGAGGGCAAACGATTCAGAGTATAGGTCGTCGGGGCAAGTTCCTCATTTTCACCTTGGATGATTATTCGATGGTTTCGCATTTAAGGATGGAGGGGAAATACGGGGTGCATCCAAAAGAAGAGCCATACGATAAGCATACACATGTGATCTTCACTTTCACGGATGGCAGTGAGCTTCGGTACAGGGATGTCCGGAAATTCGGAACGATGCACCTGTTTGCCAAAGGAGAAGAGTTTGAGCGGTTGCCGCTGCTGCATTTAGGACCTGAACCGTTATCTGAAGAATTTACTGTCGAGGGGCTAAGTGCGAAATTGGCCAAAACCAACAGGAAAATCAAGCCGGTTCTCCTTGATCAAACGGTTGTCGTTGGAATTGGGAATATATATGTGGACGAGTCATTATTCCGTTCCGGTATCCATCCGGAGAGAATAGCTTCTTCACTATCCTTGCAGGAAATCAAAAAGTTGCATGCGGAAATCATTGCAACATTGGGTGAAGCGGTGGAAAAGGGTGGGAGTACGATTCGTTCATACCTCAACTCTCAAGGGCAAATCGGCATGTTTCAGTTGGAACTGAATGTCTATGGACGAAAGGGTGAGGAATGCAAAACATGCGGCACGCCACTTGAAAAGCTGGTTGTTGCAGGACGCGGCACACATATTTGCCCGTTGTGCCAGCCGCTTATTTAACTAATGTTTTTTAAAAACACATCGGATGGGCTCCTACCATATACTAGGGTAGCAACGAGAAGGGAAGGAGTAATATTCCGATGTGGCTACAAATTATTTTTCTTGCTTTTGCAGTTAGTATTGACGGATTTGGCGTAGGTTTGACTTTTGGTATGCGGAAGATGAAAATCCCCTTAAAGTCAATAGCGGTCATTTCATTTTGTTCTGCTTTGAGTTTAGGCATAGCGATGGTCATCGGTCAATTCATCAGTCAGCTCATATCTATCGGGGCGGCTGAAAAAACCGGGGGCATCATCCTCATCTTTCTTGGTGCCTGGATGGTATACCAATACTTTAGGCCTGACAAAGATTTGAAAGATGATAGATATCATGAAAAGATCATCTTTAATTTTGAAATTAAATCACTTGGGGTAGCCATTAATATTTTACAAAAACCATTGAATGCCGATTTTGATAAATCAGGTACGATTACGGGTGTTGAAGCGCTTGTCTTGGGGTTTGCACTTTCACTGGATGCGTTCGGGGCTGGAGTCGGAGCAGCCATGATCGGGATTTCACCGATTATCCTCGCAGTATGCATCGCTGTTATGAGTTCAATTTTCATTTGGAGCGGACTGCAAAGCGGGAAATTGCTTTCGAATAATAAAGTTGTCCAGCATTTAACCTTTCTTCCAGGTGTACTATTAATTATAATCGGCTTATTCAAGTTATGATACATGGTTTAAAAGGGGGAGCATATGGGACAAATCATCGGAATCACTGGAGGCATCGCCAGCGGGAAAAGCAGTGTCAGCCTCTATTTACAGGAACTCGGATTCACGATTGTAGATGCAGATCTGGCTTCCCGTGCTGTCGTTGAGCCAGGTGAAGACGCCTATCATCAAGTTGTGGAGGCGTTTGGAGAAGATATCTTATTGGCGGATGGGAATATAGATCGCGTAAAGCTGGGGTCGATAATATTCCATGATCAGGAAAAGAGATTGCTATTGAATGGCATCGTTCACCCTGCCGTCAGGAATTGGATGCGCCTCAAAACGGAAGAGGCACTCGCTGCAGGGGAAGAAACGGTATTCATGGATATTCCGCTCTTATTTGAAAGTAAGCTGACATTCATGGTGGAAAAGACGCTTTTGATATATGTCGATGAACAAGTTCAATTGGAACGTTTAATGAACAGGAATGGTCTATCTGAGAAGGATGCGCTTGCCAGGATCCATTCTCAGATGCCCTTGGCTGATAAAAAGGCTTTAGCGGATGCCGTCATCGATAATAATGGGGACATTAAGGAAACGAAGAAGCAGGTGAAGGCCCTGCTTATCGAATGGCATGTCATATAGTTGTGATAAAAGGAAGAAATCTTCGGGTTTCTTCCTTTTGTGTTGAAAAAATAAAACAATCCGCATTTTTATTAGCACATTTCAATCTAATTATGTTATACTAATTACATGTGAGAGGTAATAAGTATAACATTAATATTTTCAGGAGGGTCCGAACAATGAATTCAAGAATAGCAATTAACGGATTTGGGAGAATTGGAAGAATGGTTTTCCGAAAGGCCATATTAGATGAGGGTTTGGACATTGTTGCCATTAATGCAAGCTATCCTGCTGAAACTTTAGCACACTTACTAAAGTATGATACGATACATGGTAAATTCGACGGTATCATTATAGCGGAAGATGATTCACTTGTAGTGAATGGCCGCCGAGTACAATTGATAAATAACCGCGATCCAAAGCTATTGCCTTGGAAAGAGATGAACATAGATATTGTAATTGAAGCTACTGGAAAATTCAATGATCGTTCTAAAGCGGCTCTTCATTTAGAGGCAGGGGCAAAAAGGGTGATTTTATCAGCACCAGGTAAAAATGAAGACGTTACCATTGTCATGGGCGTCAATCAGGAAGTTCTGGAAATTGACAAGCATTTTGTCATATCCAATGCATCTTGTACAACTAACTGTCTTGGACCGGTTGCAAAAGTGCTTGATGAGAAATTCGGCATTAACAATGGTTTAATGACAACGATACATTCTTATACAAATGATCAAAATAATATCGACAACCCGCACAAAGACTTAAGACGTGCTCGTGCCGCTGCGGAAAGCATCATTCCTACGACCACAGGAGCTGCAAAAGCGATCTCTTTGGTGTTGCCTCAATTAAAAGGCAAGCTTCACGGAATGGCGATACGCGTACCGACACCTAACGTGTCCCTAGTCGACCTTGTTGTGGATTTAAACTGTGATGTCACGATTGATGAAGTGAATCAAGCGTTCATCGACGCTTCAGAAAATGAACTTAAAGGAATCATGGAATTCACGATGGAACCTTTGGTTTCCAGTGATTTCAAAACTAATCCTCACTCTGCCATCATCGATGGTTTGACAACGATGATGATTGGTGACAGGAAAGTTAAAGTCCTGGCTTGGTATGATAATGAGTGGGGTTACTCCAACCGGGTAGTGGACCTTGTAAAATTAGTTGCATCCGAGTTGAAAAAAACCTCCGAAGTTGAATTATCAGTAAAATAATGAAAAAATCGAGCCTGCTAAATTTTTTAGCGGGCCCAGTTTGTAGACAAAAAGGTTTCGGAATGGTCACATTCCGAAACCTTTTTGATTTTTTATTGGATTTGAAGCAGTTAGAGAGAATAGTGACCCAGCGCATACCATGCTTTTCCTTTGCATCTGCGGAAACTCTCCTGGTTTTCCAACTTTCTGGAATTCACTGGTTCAACCAGAGGCTCTAAGATATGACGATCATGCGTATCGTCCCCAACAAAAATGCATTGAAGTTCGATGCTGCATGAAACGAATAGGCAAACTTGTTTTGTTCGTTCATCTTTCACATAGTAGCTACTCTTCAGGATTAGTTGAACTGTCCTTAATCCCCTTGTTCTCTGCCTTAAATAGACTATAGGTAAAAGGATTCTATCTTGAAACAAAGTTGATTGGAGCGGGTGTTCGAGGCTCCTTTCGGGAAAAGCGCGTCAAAGGGAGACCCCACAGGCGCAATGGCGGACCGCCCGCGGAAAGCGAGTGCCCCACGTTCCAATAAACGGCCAAATATTAAAAACATAAAAAACAGTAGACAAACTCAATTATTATCGAGTTTGTCTATCTGCTAAATTTTTTTAGCAGACTATTTTTAATTCATTGATCATCAATTTCTGGCTGCCTTATGGCGCTGAATAAACACACGAAAACAGAATTTGCCCCACATTGGGACCTCCCCCATATCTTTATTACATAAAAAGTTTATCTATCCAAAAATTCAATTTGGAGTTGCAAAAAAAATTTAAACCATATATACTATGAATCGTGAACTTCTTCAAAAGCGGTTTGCATGATGGCTACTTAAAGGGTTAGGACCTCTTTGGACTAACTTTCCCCCGTGGTAGTTATCAGACTTATTTTTTAATCATGGTAAGGGGGAAGCTTAATATGGAAACTGCTTACACTATGGAAACTATGGGTAGACATGTCATTTCTGAACTTTGGGGTTGTGACTTTGAGAAACTGAACAATATCGATTTGATTGAAAAGATTTTTGTTGATGCTGCTTTAAAATCAGGTGCAGAGGTACGAGAAGTTGCCTTTCACAAGTTTGCTCCACAAGGAGTTAGTGGGGTTGTCATCATTTCTGAATCACACTTAACGATTCACAGTTTTCCTGAACACGGCTATGCCAGCATTGATGTCTATACATGCGGTAACTTGGATCCGAATATTGCGGCAGATTATATTGCAGAAGCTTTGAATGCGCAAACACGCGAGAACATAGAATTACCACGTGGATTAGGTCCTGTACAAATGAAAAAAGCCAATATAAGTGCCCTATAAAAAACACGTATACACAGAGATGCCATGGGTGCATCTCTTTTTTAATGCAATGAATCCGATCTTGCTTCAATTTATAAGGGTACGTATCCCAGAGCACAAAGACTTTGATAACGGTGCTTCTAGTGCGTGATATAAAGTGCCTGCTGCTGGAAGTTACACTTTTTACTTGTACTGGCCGTTCCTTTTAATATAAGATTAAGATAGAAAAGTAATTCCTTGGGGAACATTTAGATAGGGGAGTCCTACATAAAATACGGAGCTGATAATGATGAAATGCCCATCATGTCAATATAACGGAACAAGAGTGCTCGATTCCAGGCCAGTCGATGAAAGTAAATCGATTCGACGACGCCGTGAATGTGAGGCATGTGGTTTTCGATTCACGACATTTGAAAAGGTGGAGGAAACACCGCTCATTGTAGTGAAAAAAGGCGGTACACGGGAAGAGTTCAGTCGTGATAAAATCCTGCGTGGCTTAATCAGGGCTTGCGAAAAACGTCCGGTTCCCTTGAAAGAACTAGAGCAAATTACCAGTTATGTAGAAAAAGAACTACGCAACCAGGGCATATCGGAAGTGAAAAGCGACAGTGTCGGCGAAATGGTGATGGACAAGCTGGCAGAAGTCGATGAGGTTGCCTATGTTAGATTCGCATCCGTCTATCGACAATTTAAAGATATCAATGTCTTTATCGATGAATTGAAAGATTTAATAAATAAAGAAAGAAAGTAGAGCTGAAGATTTACTTTGGCTCTTTTTTCACTACATCTTTTGAAAGGTTTGAATGGAGATGTCAATGCATTGGCAAGAATTGCTCCCAGCTGATCCATATTTGGTCTCATCTGCGGGGCTGCTTCATGATTATGATCGGAAAATACTTACCCGACTTTATCAACCTCTTATTGGACCTATCTGTATTAGCCTATATATGACGTTATGGAGTGAGCTGGAGGAAAACAGGCTATGGTCGGAAACCTCCTCACATTATCAATTAATGAATACAATCGGCCTTAAGTTAGGTGATATTTACGAAGCCCGGCTTTTACTTGAGGGAATCGGTTTGTTGAATGTATATAAGAAATCGAAAAATGAGACAAAGGAATTTATCTATGAGATAAATCCGCCGCTTTCCCCCCAACAGTTCTTCACGGATGGAATGCTGAATATCTATTTATACAAAAAGATCGGTAAAGCACAATTCAACCGGTTAAAGAGATTCTTTTGTGATGATCATATCTTAACGGATCAATATGAAGGTGTGACTAAATCTTTTGCGGAGGTATTCTCATCAGATCATTTGGACTCTTTATATGTAACGGATGAAGCAAAAAACGAATGGAACCCCATTCCTGATCAGCAATATATCGACCGGACGGATGGCGTCGAGCCTTCGGGATTTGACAACTTATTCGATTTTGAACTTTTATTAGCCGGGATGAAATCTTCGATCGTACCGAAAAAGGCCTTTACTCCGAAAATTAAAAGTACGATTGCCAAACTTGCTTTTTTATATGGCATTGATCCGCTTGAAATGCAAAAACTAGTAATGGATGCCGTTTCATTGGATGATGAGATCGATGAGGAAATGCTCAGGAAGGCGGCAAGGGACTGGTATCAGATCGAACGGCAGGCAGACATGCCTTCCCTGGTCAATCGGGTGCAGCCGATTCGTGAACGGACCCAAAAAGAAGAACCGAAAACACAGGAACAAGAGCTAATCCGGCATTTGGAGACGATATCCCCACGGGAGCGGCTAATGCAATTGTCCGGCGGCGCAGAGCCATCAAGCGGTGATTTGAAAGTGGTGGAGGGCGTGATGATCAACCAAAAGCTGAATCCTGGTGTCGTCAATGTCTTGATTGAATATGTCATGCTCAAAACGGATATGAAGTTCACGAAGGGCTATGTGGAAAAATTGGCAGGCCATTGGGCACGGCTGAAGGTCTCCACCGTCCTCGAGGCGATGGAACTAGCTAAAAATGAACACCGGAAATATCAGGACTGGGCTCAAGGGAGCAGGAATGCTGCGAAGGGCGGCCGGAAAAAGACGATACGGGAAGAAGTGGTTCCTGAGTGGCTTGAGAAAAAAGAAGAAGCACAGCAAGAGCAGAATGCGGATCAGCCCGAATTGAATGCCCAGAAACGTGAGCTTCAGGAAAAATGGAAGCAGTGGAAAGCAGGAGGTGAAATGAACGATGGAAAAGATTAATAGATCCCTGAATAAATTGGCCAATACAAACCAATTTCAACAGCGTTATGAAAAGCTGAAACAGGAGATTTTTGAAGATGAACAGGTGCGGTTATTTTTGAATGCCAACAGTTCGACGGTCACGGAAGACATGATCGAAAAAAACTTGGGGAAGCTTTATGAGTTCACTTCACAAAGCAATAAGTGCGATAAATGTCCAAGCTTGGACGGCTGCATCAATATGATGCAGGGGTATTATCCCAAATTGGTCGTTCAAGGGAAGGCCCTGAATCTGCATTATGAAATCTGCCCGCGGAAATTGGCAGAGGATGAAAAGCGGAAACGTGAAAAATTGATCCGCAGCCTTTACGTGCCGAAGGATATTTTAAAGGCGACCATTGATGACTTCACTCAAACGGATGATCAAAACAAACGCTTAGGTGTTTTAAGTAAAGCGATGTCGTTCATTATGGAGTATGAACCAGGCAAAAGGCAAAAAGGCTTATATATATATGGTAAATTCGGTGTTGGGAAAACGTATTTATTAGGTGCGATTGCCAATGAACTTGCAGAAAGGCAAATTTCCTCCCTTATTGTCTATGTACCTGACTACTTGAGGGAACTTAAGGGTTCGATAGGTGACAATACGGTCAATGAAAAAATTGAGATGGTGAAAACGGCACCGATCCTCATGCTGGATGATATTGGAGCGGAGTCCATGACAAGCTGGGGACGCGATGAGGTTTTTGGCCCGATTTTGCAATTTAGAATGCTGGAAAACCTTCCGACGTTTTTCACTTCGAATTTTGACATGAATGGCCTGGAGAATCACCTGACCTTTTCACAGCGTGGTGAAAAGGAAGAAGTGAAGGCGGCCAGGGTACTGGAAAGAATTCAATATTTAGCGGAGCCGGTCAAGCTTGATGGCGTGAATCGGAGAAGATGAAGAAAAGTGGTCTCTTAATGGAGGTCACTTTTTTCTTCTTACAAGGTCCATCCCACTTCTAAACACGTCCCCATCCCCATATACATGAAAAAAGAAGCAAGGGGGAAGGGGGGATGTCGTAGTGCAAATTTCGTTTCAAAACGATTCAGAGGCATTGAAATTACTGGATTTCGTTTCTGTCCATCCACTGGGGGCAGAATTTCAAGCATACATTCGATTTCTTCCGCAACAAGGCATGCATGTGGATATGACGGAGTCTTCAGGTGATAAGTGGCTAATTCTGCTTCGTGATGCATTTCATTCTTTTTTATTGGAAGAAAAGACGCTTCCTGTTCTGGAGCAAATAATAGTCGGTAAATTTTTTTATAGGGAACGGGAAGAAATTGAAGCCATCATTGAAATTGCATCATCAATCATCGAGGTGGAAAGAGCCAGGAATCAAGAGGAAGCATTCAGTACGGAGAAACGATTGATTGAGGAAGGACTTCAAAGCATCTTGGCTGGAAAGGTATCTTTTTCATTCGATTCTTTTACGACCTTCCGTTTAAAATCATTTCAGCAAACTTTGGAAAAGTATGTCGTCAAGGCGATTGATGAATATAAGCTAGAACAGGACTATCAAAATTTCATTGCCACTCTCCGTGATTGCCTTCATGGGCAGGAGTCGAAATTAAGAAAGCTTCACTTGGTCAACCGGGATGGTTTTCATTTCTATGATCAGAAATTCAGCAAACTCGACCGTCCAAAAATCAATAGTATGATCGACAGGAGGCTTCTTGCCAAAAGTTCACTTTTTCTCGATACGGTGATACTTGCCCCGCTTTTATCGATTGCTCCTGAAAACTTGTGCATCTATACCGATGACAAGGAAGAAGGGCTGATTCAGACCATTTCAAGGATTTTCGAAGAACGGGCGACCGTCCTGCCGCTTTCGTCCTTTTCAAATGCATTTGAATAATCTTTCTTCGTAAAAAGAAAATTAACCTTGATTTTCACTGTATAACAAATTATAATTTCCTACATACTATTAAAAAACTAAAAGTTATGATGAGGACAAGGGTATTCTAGTCGCCGATTATCAGAGAGGGGAGCCAACAGGCTGTAAGCTTCCTATTCGCATGGAACACTTACCACCTTTAAACTTCGGCTCGGAAAGCAGGCATTTTGCGAATATGAGCTGACGGGAAGCTGCCGTTACCAAGTTACAAGTGCCGTTTTGCCGTGAAAAGCAAGATGGAACGAGGGTGGAACCGCGGGTTAATGATATTTATTACTAAGCTCGTCCCTGTTTTATACAGGGGCGGGCTTTTTGTGTTGTAATGGAATCAAAAACCCTTAATTTGTTTGAACAATAAGAAGGAGTGAAACGGAATGTCTGAATTACTGAAAATATCTTTTCCTGACGGAGCTGTCAAGGAGTTTGCTAAAGGCACAACAACTGAAGAAATCGCTGCATCCATCAGTCCTGGTTTAAGGAAAAAATCCATTGCTGGAAAATTCAATGGTGAATTATATGATTTGAAACGCCCGATTGAACAAGACGGCACAATCGAAATCGTAACACAGGACGCAGCGGATGCTCTTGAAATATTGCGTCACAGTACAGCACACTTGATGGCACAAGCGATCAAACGTTTGTACAAAAATGCCAAATTCGGTGTAGGGCCAGTCATTGAGGGCGGTTTTTACTACGATATGGATCTGGAGGAATCATTGACTCCTGAAGACCTTCCATTGATTGAAAAAGAAATGAAGAAAATCGTCAACGAAAACTTGGAAATTTCCCGCATCGAAGTGAGTCGTGATGAGGCCATTTCCCGTTTTAAAGAAATAGGCGACGAGTATAAACTGGAGTTGATCGATGCGATTCCAGCCGATCAGCAAGTAACGCTCTATGAGCAAGGGGAATTCTTTGACCTTTGCCGTGGAATTCACGTTCCATCAACTGGAAAAATCAAAGAATTTAAGCTATTGAGCATCGCTGGTGCATACTGGAGAGGCGATAGCAAAAACAAAATGCTTCAGCGCATTTACGGAACGGCTTTCTATAAAAAAGAAGATTTAGCCGAACACCTGCGTTTCCTCGAAGAAGCGAAGGAACGTGACCACCGTAAAATCGGTAAAGAATTGAACTTGTTCATGAGCTCACAAAAAGTGGGACAAGGATTGCCGATGTGGTTGCCAAAAGGCGCGACCATCCGCCGGACAATCGAAAGGTATATCGTGGATAAGGAAGAACGCCTTGGTTACGACCATGTCTACACACCTGTAATGGGAAGCGTGGACCTTTATAAAACTTCTGGACACTGGGATCATTACCAGGACGGCATGTTCCCTGTCATGGAAATGGAAAACGAACAGCTTGTCCTGCGTCCGATGAACTGTCCGCATCACATGATGGTATATAAAAACAGTATCCACAGCTACCGCGAACTGCCAATCCGGATTGCCGAGCTTGGTTTGATGCACCGCTATGAAATGTCAGGTGCCCTTTCCGGCCTTCAACGTGTACGTGGGATGACATTGAATGACGCGCACATATTCGTCCGTCCAGATCAAATCAAAGAAGAGTTCAAGCGTGTTGTGAACCTGGTTCAGGAAGTATATAAAGATTTCGATATCAAGGATTATTCATTCCGTCTGTCATATCGCGATCCGCAGGATACAGAAAAATATTTCGATGATGATTCCATGTGGGAAAAAGCACAAAGCATGTTAAAAGGTGCTATGGATGAACTTGGTCTTGATTATTTTGAAGCGGAAGGTGAAGCGGCATTCTACGGTCCTAAGCTTGATGTCCAGGTTCGTACTGCCTTAGGGAAAGATGAAACGCTTTCCACTGTTCAGCTTGACTTCTTGCTCCCTGAACGTTTTGATCTTAATTATGTCGGTGAAGACGGCAAGCAGCACCGTCCGGTTGTAATCCACCGCGGGGTCGTTTCCACAATGGAACGTTTCGTCGCTTACTTGATCGAAGAATACAAGGGAGCATTCCCGACTTGGCTGGCACCTATCCAAGCACAAGTGATTCCGGTCTCACCTGAAGTGCACCTGGATTATGCGAAAGAAGTGCAGGAAAAACTTAAAGCGCAAGGCATTCGTGTCGACCTGGATACACGTGACGAGAAAATCGGTTATAAAATCCGTGAAGCACAAATGCAAAAAATCCCGTACATGCTGGTTGTTGGAGACAATGAAGCCAAAGAAGGCAGTGTGAATGTACGAAAATACGGTGAACAAAAATCGGAAACAATCGCTTTTGAAGATTTTGTTGCGGCGATTAAAGCGGAAGTAAGCCGTTAACAGCAAAAGGGGGGCACATATCGTTGTGTCCCTCTTTTTAATTAAGGCATGATAAAATGAAACCATCATGTGAATATATGTCCGGCAATGAAAAGGAGGGTCAGCATGAAAAAGAAATTTTCTTATCTATTTGGGCCAACATTCCTTGCCATCATCATCTTATTGTTATTGGATGGTTATCGGCAATATGCGATTGTCCCGGTCCTGATTTTTTGGATAGCTCTATATTCTTGGGACACCATTGAGAAAAGGAAAAAGGCGAAAGAAAACTCTTAACATTTGATGGTTCTATCCGTATGGCCTGTAAAAAAAGAGGGAGTGGAAGAGATGGAAATTCGAAAGGCTACGGGGCAAGATGCAGGGAAATTGGCAGCTCTGATCAATCATGTTGAAGATTCCGGGTTCATGTTGTACAACCCGGGGGAAAGAAAAGCAACGGAGAGTAAATTGGAGAGGCAAATCGAGCAAATTGAAAATAACCCCCGCTCCGTTTTCCTCGTTGCAGCAAGCGGCGGCGACTTGATAGGGTATCTCATCTTATTGGGCAATAATCTTAGCAGAACAAAGCATTCTGCCAAAATTGTTATCGGCATCTCCGAACAAGAGAGAGGAAAAGGAGTCGGTACGAAGCTGTTTCAAAAAATGGAGGAGCAAGCATTTGAATATGAAATCCGGCGCCTTGAATTGACCGTTATTGCCAACAATGAACCGGCACTTTCCCTTTATAAAAAGATGGGTTTTGAACTAGAAGGAACGAAACGGGACTCATTATTTTTCGATGAAAGCTATCATGACGAATACTATTTGTCTAAATTACTTTAAAAAACGTATTGTCAAATAACAGAATGTCTGATAATATTAATTTTGTTGTGAAAAACGTATAAAATAGCATTTGACAAGTCATCAGTGTTTATGATATATTTCTAAAGTGAATTGAATACGTGTTTGAGGAAAAGAAGAAGCACCCGCTTCTCACCTGGTTGACGCAAGCAATGCAGTTAACAGGTCATGATTTGATTATTTGGATCTTTCTGAATGAGTCTATCAGTGTGGGTGCAGCATGCATCCACACTTTTTTATTATGATTAAATCCTGTAAGCGAGTTGTGAGCGTGACCGAATTGATTCAAATATTCGTATTCGCCAATATCTTTGGAGGTGGCTAACTATTAGTAAAGACGCGATGGTAAACGAGGGCATCCGAGCCCGTGAAGTTCGTCTTATTGACCAAAACGGAGAACAACTTGGAATTAAAACGAAATTCGAAGCATTGGAAATTGCCGCTCGTGTAAATCTTGATCTAGTTTTAGTTGCTGCAAATGCAAAGCCTCCGGTAGCCCGGATCATGGACTACGGAAAACACCGCTTCGAGCAGCAAAAGAAAGACAAGGAAGCACGTAAAAATCAAAAGGTCATCAGTCTTAAAGAGGTTCGTTTGAGCCCGACGATTGAAGAACATGATTTCAATACGAAGCTTCGCAACGGTATTAAATTCCTTGAAAAAGGCGATAAGGTAAAAGCTTCTATCCGATTCAAAGGACGTGCCATTACACATAAGGAAATTGGTCAACGTGTACTCGTTCGTTTTTCTGAAGCATGTAAAGAAGTGGCTACAATCGAGCAACATCCAAAAATGGACGGACGCAGCATGTTCATTATCTTAGCACCAAAAGCTGAAAAGTAATTGTAAAGTAATTTGTAATGAGGAGGAATACCTTATGCCTAAAATGAAAACTCACCGCGGATCTGCTAAACGTTTCAAAAAGACTGGATCCGGCAAACTTAAGCGTTCTAACGCTTACACAAGCCATTTATTTGCTAACAAATCTACTAAGCAAAAGCGTAAGCTTCGCAAAGCTAGCCTTGTAAGCAAAGGTGACTTCAAACGTATTCGTCATATGCTAGACAATATTAAATAAGTTCGATTTATCGAGTTAAATAGGAGGGAAATAACATGCCACGTGTAAAAGGCGGTACTGTTACTCGCAAACGTCGTAAAAAGGTAATAAAATTAGCTAAAGGTTACTATGGCGCGAAACATATTCTTTTCAAAGTAGCTAACCAACAAGTAATGAAGTCAGGAAACTATGCTTTCCGTGACCGTCGTCAGAAAAAACGTGATTTCCGCAAACTTTGGATCACTCGTATCAACGCTGCAGCACGCATCAACGGTCTTTCTTACAGCCGTTTAATGCATGGTCTAAAGCTTGCTGGTATCGAAGTGAACCGCAAAATGCTTGCAGATCTTGCTGTTGCTGACGAACAAGCTTTTGCTCAATTAGCAACTGCTGCTAAACAACAATTAGACAAATAAGTCTCACTGATATCAGCCACTCTCTTTTCAAGAGGGTGGCTTTTTACATAGTTAAAGGAGGAGATGAGGATGCAAGTAGCATGGTTCATTGTAGCTTATGTGATCATCACGAACATCATCGGTTTTGCCATAATGGGAGTAGACAAAAGGAAAGCGCGTAATCGGGAATACCGGATCAGCGAAAAGACACTTTGGTTTTGGGCGGTTATAGGTGGAGGAACAGGGTCATTTCTGGGGATGAAGCATTTCCGCCATAAGACGAAGCATGCCGCTTTCAAGTGGGGCCTGCCGATATTGATGATTATTCAAATGGGCTTATTGATTAAGATATTCATACAATGGTAATATGTAGCCCGTATGATGTATATGCTTGTAGAAGCAGCAAAGAGTAGCTGGAGGGAGAGCATGAATGATAAACTGACACTTGTGATGAGCTACGTTCAATCAGGCAGCGTGTTTGCACCGTTGATATTTATCACTTTTCATCTATTAAGGCAATTTTTATTCATTCCCGTCATTGTAGTTTGCATGTCCGGCGGAGTTTTATTCGGGGCAGCTTTAGGAACCATATATTCCGTAATCGGTTTGACGTTGTCCAGTATGGCCTTTTATTTCGTGATCGGCAAATTTCCGAAAACAAAGGATAAGCTGCTGCGCCTTAAGAATAAGCTGTTTGGAAACCGAAAGCTAAACAGCCGGCAAATTGCAGTACTGAGACTAATACCATTCATACATTTTTATCTTTTGTCGCTTTGCTTATTGGAATCCAATAAAGGATTGAAAAACTATTTTTATCTATCCTTCATGACTAATATCCCCGTAGCCTTCGTATACACGGTTTTTGGCCACTATATTGCAGATTTCAGTCCGACTCTGATCGTCATTATTTTATTATCATTGACCTTATTGCTATATTTATTGAGGGAGAAGCAGACGGTCGTACCATGGAAGGAATTTTTCCGTTCACATGATTAATATGGAGCCTTGAGTTCGTTTCTCAAGGCTCTTCATAACGCGCGGTATTTTTCACTATTCCAAAAATTCCTTAACTGGGCTTTTCCAATCAATGACGGCATCCGGATATTGTTTTTTTATGGCTGCCTCGATTTTTAAAAAGTCATTTCGCTTCAAGCCTTTCAGGCCTGCCACTTTTTTCGGCCATATGAAGATGGAGATGACTTCAAAGGAGCGTTCCGTCGTACCTAAATACTTTTCCCCTTCAAACATCACCCCGTTGTATGTCAGTAAAAAATTCTTTCGTATATTGGCTGTATCATCGAGCAAAAAGAATTTTTTCTGTTCATGTGCCAGCTCTAATTTTCTTTTCGGATTAAATAGGTATTTGATGACTGTATATATTAAGAAGATGATGAGAGCCAAAATAATGAACCGCATGATCAATACCATGGAGCTACCTCCCTAAACAGAGTGATTCCCTTCATTTACGTATGGGTTTTTAATAAGTTTCATTTATTTGATATAATTTAAAGGAAGACGATAGAAAGTAGTGATGATAATGAACATAGGTAAATTATTGGACATGCAGGCGGCTTTAGATGAGCATATACAATCCAAGCATGATTTGGGTGCTGAAGACTTGGTGGAACGTAAGATACTTGCCCTTTTAGTGGAGCTTGGCGAGCTGGCTAATGAAACGAGATGTTTTAAATTCTGGAGTCTAAAAGGCCCCTCTGATAAAGAAACGATTTTAGCTGAATATGTGGATGGCATTCATTTCATTTTGTCACTCGGGATCGAACGGGGATTCGTGCCGGAAGTCCCATCTTCCCTCAAGGTGCAGCATAGGGATTTGACAGCTCAATTTACTGCCATTTACGGCTACATCAGTGAATTTCGCACGCAATTGACAGAGTCATCTTTCCAAAAGGTTTTTGCTGAGTATTTGCATTTAGGGGAGTTGCTTGGATTTTCGGCAGTGGATGTGGAAAAAGCATATGTAAGTAAAAATGAAGTGAACTATGAACGGCAAAAGCAAGGCTACTGATTGTTAATGCAATCGATTTTATGTATAATTATTCTTATAATGTAATTAATAGGGAGGTAAAAGCATGGTTCAATTAGATGAAACGTTAAGAATGCTGCGGGATTTAACGGATGCTAAGGGCATTGCAGGAAATGAAAGTGAAGTAAGAAAAGTGATGACCGAATACATAACACCATTTGCTGATGAAATATCGACAGATGGCCTGGGAAGTTTGATTGCGAAGAAAACGGGAGATGCAAACGGTCCGAAAATCGTTGTTACGGGGCATATGGACGAAGTCGGTTTCATGATTACCCAAATTGATGATAAAGGATTTTTGCGTTTTCAGCCGGTAGGAGGCTGGTGGTCACAGGTCATGCTGGCCCAACGCGTGACGATCGTTACAAGTAAAGGTGATGTAACTGGCATTATCGGTTCCAAGCCGCCACATATCCTGTCAGCGGAGGCGAGGAAAAAGCCGATTGATATTAAGGATATGTTTATTGATATTGGTGCAACAAGCAAAGAAGAAGTTAGCGAATGGGGTGTGAAGCCAGGGGATATGGTTGTGCCATATTTTGAATTCACGGTCATGAATAATGAAAAGATGCTGCTTGCCAAAGCCTGGGACAATCGAATTGGCTGTGCAATTGCCATTGATGTGCTTAAACAGCTGAAAGATTGCGACCATCCTAATGTAATTTATGGAATTGGTGCGGTGCAAGAAGAGGTCGGCCTGCGTGGTTCTAAAACATCCACATTCAAAATTCAGCCGGATATCGGTTTTGCCGTCGATGTCGGCATAGCTGGTGATACACCGGGGGTATCCGATAAAGAAGCGATGAGTAAGATGGGTGAAGGTCCGCAAATCGTCATCTATGATTCGTCGATGGTGGCGCATAAGGGATTACGCGATTTCGTCACCGACACGGCTGATGAAATGAATATTCCTTATCAATATGAATCGATTCCGGGTGGTGGGACGGATGCCGGCTCCATCCATTTGACGGCAAATGGAGTACCTGCTCTGGCGATCACGATTGCCACACGCTACATTCATTCACACGCAGCAATGCTTCACAGGGATGATTATGAGAATGCCGTTAAGCTCATTGTCGAAGTGATCAAACGCCTGGACCGTGAAGCGGTAGATCGGATCATTTACGAGTAAGAGAGTGAAATATGAAAATGGAGAGGGCCTAATTAGGTCCTCTCCATTTTTTCCTCATTTCTATTTATCTTCGACGATTATATAGACCGCTTTGATTGGCCCATGGACGCCGACGACAAGATCCATTTCGATATCGGCGGAATTGCTCGGTCCTGTTATGAAATTAATGCAGGAAGGAACGATTTCGCCCCGGGTTACTTTCGAACGAATGGCCGCCGCAGCCTGGGTCATTCGCGGAACGATAGTGCTTTTTGGAATGATGGAAACATGGCAGGAAGGAAGGAAGCTGATGGAACGGCCGTGGTCCTTGTCGCTGAACAAGACGACGGTCGCTGATTCAGCTAGTGTCATTTCACTGAATGTGATTCCAATGTTAGCACTCTCGGCTTTCTCGATATTTTCTTTCCCTGCTTGGTGATCCCATACATGGACATCTTTTTCCTTTAAGATATCCTCTAACTTATAGGCAGAAAATCGATCGTCCTTAGGGATGATCAAGGGGCCATTTCCAAGTTCCTCGATCACCTGTTTTAAACACTGCATCACTTGCTTGGAGTCGGTAAGGTGAAACTGAGTATGTACCCGTTTACATTGCTCCTCCAATTCCGCGACAAGATCATTTGGTGTCGCATGTTTCAAAACTTCTTTTTGGGGGGCATGCTTCCATACGGGAACGGAAATGCCTTCCGTAATAGGAGCCCTTCCCAGGTTTTTGGCTATATTGTTTAAAAATGTCCCTTCATTGTGGATGGTTCCATTCATGATGGTTTCCCTCCTGTTTCCCGATTTTTGAACCAGTCCCGAAAGCTCTCTTTCCCTGGAGCAGGGAACTCGCGGCTTTCTGTCCAAGTTTTGAGTGGTCCCGGTCCTTTTGAGATGATATCCCCAGTTTTAAAAGGAGACATCGCTGATGGGGCCATTTTGGAACCGAACTTATAAAGCATAGGCGAGGCCGCACCGATTCCAAAAGCCTTCATGGCCATCTTTTCTGTAAATGGAGCCATTTTTTCCTTTTCAACGATGACTTCACGATGCTTCCTCAGTAAATCGTGGAGAGGGATCTTTACCGGGCAGGCATCAGTACAGGCAGCACAAAGAGTTGAGGCATACGGCAGCTCCTTGAAATCATCATACCCTCCGAGCAAGGGTGAAAGCACAGCACCGATTGGTCCAGGATATATTGAACCATATGAATGGCCGCCAACCTGGCGATAGACCGGGCATACATTTATACAGGCAGCACAGCGAATGCATTGAAGAACGGATTGAAATTCAGTTCCTAAAATGGAGGACCGTCCATTATCTACGATCACAAGGTGGAATTCCTCAGGTCCGTCTACATCGCCTTCATCACGCGGACCGGTAAGTGTGGTGATGTAACTGGTCAATCTTTGACCGACAGCGCTTCTTGTCAATAAACTGACAAGGACTTCGAATTCATCGAATGTAGGCACAAGCCGTTCCATTCCCATCACGGTGATTTGCGTTTTTGGAAGGGCAGTGACCAAATCGGCGTTTCCTTCATTCGTCACCAAACCGATCGAGCCCGATTCCGCAATCGCAAAGTTGCAGCCGGTAATTCCCACATCGGCGTTTAAGAAATCTTTCCGGAGAATGCCCCGGACATGGGCGGTTAGCTCTTCCGGTTTTTCGGTTTGCGTATACGCAAGCTTCTCTTTAAAAACATCTCTTATCTGTTCTTTATTTTTATGGAGAGCAGGTGCCACGATATGGGAAGGGGGATCATGATCATCCACTTGTAAAATGTATTCACCAAGGTCCGTTTCAACGACATCGAGGCCAACTGCTTCCAAAGTTGCATTCAAATTGATCTCTTCCGTGACCATCGATTTGGATTTCACGACTTTTTTGGCATTCTTCTTTACAATGACATCTTTGATATAGCCGCTTGCTTCCTCAGCCGTTTCAGCGAAGAAGACATGACCGCCCCTTTTCGAAACGTTTTCTGCAAGCTGGTGCAAATAGAAATCAAGGTTGCTGAGCACATGCTGCCGGATTTCTTCCCCAAGGGAACGCCAATCCTCCCAACTTCCCAATTCATCAACGGCCATCAGCCGCCGTCCGTGTAATCGTTCTTGGGCACTCGAAACGGCCAAACGCATAAAATCATTATGTATTCCTTCATCCACCCGGTCTTTAAACTTGGCAGAGCTGGTTTTCATAGCCATCGTCTTTCCCTCCTCGCTTTCTTTAAATACTATTCAGGACTTCCGCAATATGGAGCACTTTCACCGGTTGCCCCTTCCTTTGGATCCGTCCACCGATATTCATCAAACATCCTGCATCCCCACCTATTAAAATATCTGCCCCGGTATCTTCAATATTGCAGACTTTTTCCTCAACCATTTGCCCGGAAATGTCACCCATCTTAACTGAAAAGGTTCCCCCGAATCCGCAGCAATTTTGAGCATCTGGCAGAGGTGTCATTTCCAGTCCCTTAACATGGCTTAACAAAATGAAAGGTGCCTCCTTAACCTTAAGCAGCCGTGTCATATGGCATGAAGTATGATAAGTGGCCTTTCCCTTAAGGGTCGCCCCGACATCGGTCACTTTTAAGACATCCACGATGAATTGGGTCAATTCATATGTTTTATCCGCTAATGAGGCGGCTTTCTTTTCCCATTCGGCATCGCCTTTGAAAAGGACCGGATACTCTTTGAACATCGCTGCACAGGAACCGGAAGGGGTTACGATATATTCAGCATCGGCAAACGTTTTAATCATCTTCTTCATAGCTTCCTTCGAATCTTTCGTATACCCGCTATTATATGCCGGCTGTCCACAGCATATCTGGGATTCCGGGAAATCGATCTCACAGCCTAATCTCTCGAGTAGCTCCACTGTTGCCTTACCGACATTGGATTGAAATAAATCAACTAAACATGTTGCAAAGAGAGTAACTTTCAATCTGAACTCCTCCTTTTTCGAATAGGTTAACAGGTCATCTGATGACTGAAAAATAGAAAAAGGAAATGGTTAAGAGAATAAACCAATTTCCAATATTTAAATGTAGTAATCGTTTTCAAAGTAATATATCAATTTTATCTTTGTTTGTATAGAGTATTTTTGAAATTTATAAGAAGATCAACTATTCTTTTGCTGTTTTTTTTGGATGACCCGGTTCAGTGATTCCTCGACGCTTTGAAGGTGAAACAGCATGGCATTGCGGGCTCCAGCTTCATCTTGTGCCACGATTGCATCATAGATCCGCGCATGCTGCTGATAAAGCTGCTTAAGTGTCATCTCTTCGGAATAAAGCGCAACCCGACGGATATCACGCATCTTTTCCGTCATTAATTCTGAAACGTGGTTCATCAATGTAATCAGCAGCTCATTTTGTGAAGCGTTTGCCACTGCAACATGGAAGGCAATATCCGCTTTATCACTAAGTTCTTCATCGTCGGATACCTGTTCCATATCAAAAAGCCTTTCCTTGAGTTCGATAAGGTCTTCTTCCGATCTTTTCTTCGCTGCCACTTCTGCCGTCCCAGACTCAAGGATTTTTCTAACTTCCAGCAAATGCTTGATATTATCTTGATCCATCAAAAGGGCAGCAGACAAGGGATGGTTCATGATGGTAGGGTCGAAGGTTTTAACGAATGTCCCTTCCCCTTGTTTTATTTCAATGAGACCCATTGAATTTAATGCACTTAATGCTTCACGGATGGCCGGACGCCCGACTTGGAAATTTTCCGCAAGCTGCTGAATGGAATCCAATTGTTCACCTGGTTTCAGATTACCAGACCGAATCATTTCATAAAGTTCATCGCTGACTTCTTCATAAATTTTTTTCGGCTTTATTTTTTTATACACCAAGTAGTAGCACCTCTATTTTCTATGAGTTTCTCTGGTTAATATTATATAACACAAATGATCTTGCACACTTCCAGAAGGTTAAAAATTAGCAAAAAATAAAAAAAATCTTGATTTTATATTTTTAATCATTTAATTTTAATGAATACTCATCAAGTCATCAGATGACTTTGAATATTCGCATATGTAAGGGGTTTCAACTCGCGGTTGATTTCTGAAAATTTTAAAAAATCTATAGAGAATGGAGTCGAAATGAATGACATGGACACAAAACTTTACGCCGATCACCGATAATTTAGTTTTATCATCTATTGCCGCACTCATCCCAATTCTTTACTTTTTCTGGGCACTTACCATCAAACGGATGAAAGGCTACTTTGCTGGTATAACGACGTTGCTTGTAGCTCTTGCAGTGGCAGTATTGATATATGGAATGCCTGCAGGAAAAGCAGTGATGTCTGCTTCACAAGGAGCGGTATATGGGCTGCTCCCAATCGGATGGATAATCATCACTTCAGTATTTTTGTACAAAATGACTGTTAGAAGCGGACAATTCAATATTATTCGCTCTTCGGTGCTTTCGCTTACCGAAGACCGCCGCCTTCAGGCTTTATTGGTGGCATTTTCTTTCGGGGCCTTTTTGGAAGGTGCCGCAGGGTTTGGAGCACCTGTCGCCATTTCAGCCGCGCTTTTGGTTGGTCTCGGTTTTAACCCGCTATATGCAGCAGGGCTTTGTTTAATTGCGAACACCGCTCCGGTAGCATTCGGGGCGGTTGGCATACCGATCATCGCCATGGAAGGCCCAACTGGCATAGCTGCCATGGAAATTTCAAAAATGGTCGGCCGTCAATTGCCATTCCTTTCGGCTTTCATCCCGCTTTATCTCATTTTGATAATGACAGGGTGGAAAAGGTCGCTCGAAGTCTTGCCAGCCATTTTGGTTTCCGGATTTTCCTTTGCCATCACCCAGTACTTAAGTTCAAATTTCCTTGGGCCTGAATTACCGGACATCCTTTCTGCGTTAGTGTCACTATTTGCATTAGCGATCTTCCTTAAATTCTGGAAACCTAAAACGATCTTTCGCTTTGCATCCGAGGAAACGGCAGCAGCTGTCGAACAATTGGACGACACAGCCGAAGCGGAAACAAAGTACACGAAATGGCAGATATTCCATGCTTGGTCACCGTTCCTTCTGTTAACGGCTTTCATCACGATTTGGGGGATGAACCCAATTAAGCCGGCGCTCTCAGGGCATTATGAAGGCACCAATGTGTTGCTTGGCGGAATCAATGAAATCGGGAAACTATTAACCTTCCAAATCGAAGTGCCAGGTCTGCATAATGAAATAATAGGAAACAATGGACTGCCAATCGCCGCTTTTTATAAAATAGAACTGCTTGGAGCAGCCGGGACCGCCATTTTGCTGGCTGCCATCGTTACGAAGTTCATAGCACAAATGTCAGCAAAAGATTTTTCGAGCACCTTTGCCGAAGCGATGAATGAGTTGGCGAAACCGATTTTGATGATTTCTTCCGTTGTGGCTTTTGCCTACGTAACGAATGCTTCAGGCATGTCGACTACACTCGGGATGACCCTGGCAAAATCGGGGGATTTGTTTCCGTTCTTTGCCCCGGTTCTAGGCTGGCTGGGTGTGTTCATTACCGGGTCGGATACATCAGCCAATCTCTTATTTGGCAGTCTTCAGAAAGTCACCGCTCTTAAAGTGGGGATGGAACCGGTCCTGGCGCTTGCGGCAAACTCATCCGGAGGGGTCACCGGAAAGATGATTTCACCCCAATCGATAGCGATTGCTTGTGCTGCCGTTGGATTGGCGGGCAGGGAATCTGAATTATTGAGATTCACGCTCAAGCATAGTTTATTCTTATTACTGCTTATTTGTGTGATCACCTTCTTGCAAAATGGCGTCCTTTCCTGGATGATTCCATAAGTATGAGGCTCCCTTTTGGGAGCCTCGAAATATTTTCCAAGCTCATTCAAAAAAAGGAGGAAATCTAATGCAATTGGCAGCAGTGGCAGAAAAATTGGTTCATGAGGTCCGGAAGCTGATTGATGAGGAAATCATCATTATTGATCATGCTGGCACGATTATCGCAAGCACCGATAGCAGCCGTATTGGATCTTACCATGAAGGAGCCATCCACGCTTTCAACAATCGTGAAAAATTGATCATCAATAAACAGGATGAACGAAGTTGGAAAGGGGTGAAAGCAGGAATAAATCTACCCATTTTCTTCAACCAGGAAGCCGTTTGTGTAATTGGAATTACGGGAGACCCCAAACATGTTTCCCCCTATGCAGAACTTTTAAAAAAGATGACGGAGATGTTCATTCAGGAAAGCTATCACATCGAACAAGTAGAATCCCAATCACGGCTGATGGAATTCTTTGTATTTGAATGGCATCAGCTGCAGCTGTTCAATGAGCCATTCCTTCAGAAGGCTAAGTTGCTTGGGGTCGATGTTCATGCAGACCGAATCATCACCCTAGGTGAATTTAAGACTGAAAAAATCATCGAACCCCAAGTGTGGAAAACGCTTCAGATATACATAGGTCAGCAGCATCCCAAGGACATCGTTGTCCGTTGGGGGAGGAATCAATTCGTCATTCTTTCAATAGCCGATTTTATCGGTTCAAAAATCCAACAATTAAAGAAATTAAGTAAACTGCAAAGAAAACTGGAAGAGAGTTCGGGTTATAAAGTGTGTGCAGGGGTTAGTTCGCGTACACCGGGATCCGCATTCAGACAAGCATTTTTTAAAGCGGAACGTTCCTTGAAAATTGCGTTTCCTTCATCGGGAATTATATTTGACGAGGACTTGAAGCTTGAGATCCTGCTTGATGAAGTTACGACTGAAACAAGACAGGAATATTTATCACGGACGATACAGGATTTGCTTCCTAATGAGGAGCTGCTTAAAACCCTTTCCATGTATTTTGCATGTGATCTATCTTTGAAAGAAACCGCTGCAGCCCTACATATCCATATCAATACCCTCCATTACAGGCTCAAACGCATAGAGGATTTGACCCAACTCAATCCTAGGAAGCTAGCCGATTTAGTCATTATGTATCTATCCTTAAGAGTATTGGATAAACATCCAAATTAATTCTATGTAAATCTGTAAATTCTATATGTTCATACATAGAAGGTTGAATGTTTTTTTTCTTATACTTAAATCATATAAAAATATTGAATTCCATTTTATTTATGAGGGGGATATACATGTTAACAAAGCAGGTTAAGCATCTACTTCTTGCCATCGTTGGCCAGGAAAATTACGATGACTCGAAAGTGGAATGCCTTGTCTATTCATATGATGCAACGCCAGGGTTTCAAGCGATGCCGGATGCTGTCATTAAACCGGGCTGCACAGCTGAAGTCGCAGCCATCGTCAAAGTTTGCAACGAATACAGTGTTCCAATCATCCCACGCGGATCTGGGACGAATTTGAGCGGAGGCACCTGCCCGACAGAGGGGGGTCTTGTCCTATTGTTCAATCGGATGAATTCATTACTTGAAATAGATGGAGAAAACCTAACGGCAACCGTACAACCTGGGCTCATCACATTGGACTTGATTTCTGCAGTTGAAGAGAGGGGCTTGTTTTATCCGCCCGATCCAAGCTCGATGAAAATCTCCACGATTGGCGGCAACATTAATGAGAACTCTGGTGGACTGCGAGGGTTAAAGTACGGAGTCACCCGTGATTATGTCATAGGGCTTGAAGTGGTCCTTCCGAATGGGGACATCATTCGAACAGGGGGCAAGCTTGCCAAAGATGTAGCTGGATATGATTTAACGAAGCTTTTTGTTGGCTCAGAGGGGACCTTGGGCATCGTTACGGAAGCGATCTTAAAGCTGATCCCAATACCGGAAACGACAAAGACCATGCTTGCCTTATATCAAGATCTGGATGCTGCAGCCGAGTCAGTGGCCAAGATCATTTCCAATAAAATCATTCCTGTTACATTGGAATTTCTTGATCGGCCGACTTTGATCGTGGTTGAAGACTTCGCGAAAATCGGTTTGCCCACCAATGTGGAAGCCGTCCTGCTGATTGAACAGGATGGTCCGCCTGAAGTGGTGGAACGTGATATGAAAAGGATGGCCGATATCTGTCTAGAGGAAAAGGCGGTTTCCGTGGAAATTGCCGAAACGGAATCTGACGCTGTTGCCTTGAAGACCGCAAGACGGACAGCCCTTTCCGCACTGGCACGCCTCAAGCCGACGACCATTTTGGAAGATGCTACCGTTCCCCGGTCGGAAATTGCCAAAATGGTTAGAGCGATTAATGAAATTGCCAGCAAGCATAACGTGAACATTTGCACTTTCGGTCATGCTGGGGATGGGAACCTGCATCCAACGTGTATTACCGACGCTCGTGATCATGATGAAATGGAGAGAGTGGAGCAAGCTTTTGCCGACATTTTTGCCGTGGCTATCGACCTTGGCGGGACGATCACCGGTGAACATGGTGTGGGAGCGATGAAGGCACCTTATCTGGAATGGAAGCTGAAGAAAGAAGGGATTGCCGCCATGAGAGTAATTAAACAAGCTTTCGATCCCAATAACATCATGAATCCCGGTAAAGTATTTGCCAAGGAAAGCAGGAAAAGGGTGGTGGTATCTTCATGACGACGGCTCAGGAAAGGGAGACCATTGCCATTCAATTCGCGGAAAAAATGGATGAAGATGAATTGTTGAATTGCATGCGCTGCGGCTTTTGCTTACCCCATTGTCCGACATACATTGAATCGGGGTTGAAGGAATCCCATTCACCAAGGGGCCGGATTGCAATTATGAAAGCGGTGGCGGATGGTGTGATTGGGCCGGATAGGGGTGTAGAGCGTTCTTTGAGTCTTTGCCTCGGCTGTAGGGCTTGTGAGCCTGTCTGTCCATCTGGTGTGGAATATGGACATCTTCTTGAAGAAGCAAGGGATATCATCCATCAGAATAAAAAACACAGTCTCCCTGTAAAAACGATTCGCAAGGCCGTTTTTAGTGGATTATTCCCGCATCAGGAGCGAATGCAAGCCATGACGGGATTGCTTGGCTTCTATCAGAGATCAGGCCTGCAATACCTGGCTCGTAAAATGGGGGTCCTAAATATGCTCCCAGATAATTTGGCAACCATGGAAAAGGTGCTGCCAAAAGTCCCGAAAAAATCAGCGATGAAAAATAGGCCAACTGAGCTGCCTGCAATCGGAACTGCACTCAAAAAGGTGGCTTTCTTTTCCGGCTGTTTGATGGATACGATGTTTTTGGAAACGAACAAGGCCACACTAAAGCTTCTTCAGCTGGCTGGCTGTGAAATCGTGATTCCGAAATCACAGGCCTGTTGCGGGGCGCTGCATGGGCACAGTGGTGAAAAAGAAGGGGCAAAGCAACTGGCCAAGCGTAATATTGAAGCTTTTGAAACGGACGAAGTGGATTATATTATTACGAATGCCGGCGGCTGTGGAGCTTTTCTCATAGATTATGATCATTTGCTCCAAGATGAACCGGAATGGCATGACCGGGCAATCGCATTTAAAAATAAGCTGAAAGATATCAGCGAGATCCTTGTTGATTTGCGTTTTCAGGAAAAAGTTCGACTGAAACTGCCAGATCAATCAGTAACTTTTCAGGATTCCTGTCACTTACGGAATGTGATGAATACCTCTTTGGCTCCGCGAATTCTCCTTCAATCGATAGAAGGAATCGATTTCAGGGAAATGAAGGATGCGGATCGCTGCTGCGGCTCGGCAGGGATTTATAATATTGTTGAATCAGAGATGTCCATGAATATTCTCGACTCTAAAATGGTGCACGCTAAATCGACAAAAGCCGATATTGTTGTCACGGCAAACCCTGGCTGTCTGTTACAAATGCAATTGGGGATCGAGAGGGAAAATTTGGGGGCATGTACGAAAGCGGTCCATATTGTGGACCTGCTTATGGAGGCAGTTGATCTATAATAGAAGAAAAAAGCTTTCAAAGTGGTATATGAAAATAGTGACATGGCAGAATTTGGTTAAACATTACATTTTAAAAAATGGGGAAACCCTTGTAAAACCTGGATTTCATTTGGAAAAATGTTCTGTGCTGAGAACAAAATGTAAATGATATAACATAAATGAAATATTGATTTCTCGTTTACTTAGGTATATGGCGGGTAGAGTTTATATATAGCATCCACTAAACCAGTCAACAAAACCTAAGGAGGAATATTAAATGAATAAAACAGTATATGGAGTATATGAATCAAATGCAGAAGTGATCCAAGCAATCAATGTACTAAAGGCCAAGGGGTTTGAAGGTGACGATATTACGGTCGTCGCAGACAAGGCAGAAACATTGGATTTTACGAACCATCAACGCGAAACTGATGTTCATACAATGACGAATGTTCCTAACGACGAATCATTTATGGACAAGGTGGCACGCTTCTTCATGCCGGAAGATACGGCAGACCTTTCAACAAGATTGGCTAACGCAGGTCTTTCGAATAGTGAAGCGGCTGAACATGTCTTTGATGTAGAAAACGGAAAAGTCCTGGTTCTTGTCGATGAAAGTGAAGGCCACCTTGGAACGGCAAGGGATAAATTCACGACTGGAACAACGGACACTGCCCGTACAAGGCTGGATACAAACTCTGCCAACCCTCTTTACAACGGTACCGAAAAAGCCGATGCATTAAATAAAGAAGATGTATATGGAGTGAACGGGCAAGGCCGTGAATTGCCTGAAGATGAAAGGACGCTTCGACTCAGGGAAGAACAGCTGAACATTGACAAAGAAAGAGTTCAGACAGGCGAAGTGGTCATTAATAAAGAAATCAATGAACAGCATAAAACGTTTAATGTCCCTGTTGAACACGAAGAATTGACAGTCGAGCATAGATCAGTTTCAGGACGTGAAGCGAATCAGGAAACTGGAAGCATTGGAGATGGGGAAACATTACGTATCCCCGTTGTTGAAGAAAAACTGGAAGTTTCGAAAAAACCGGTTGTCACAGATGAAATCGTCATCAAGAAACATGCCGTACAAGAAACGGAACAAGTTCAGGATACCCTTAAAAAGGAAGATATCCAGCTTGATAGTACAGATGAATCGATCGTAAATGAAAAAAAGGCAACTGAACGAAAAATCGACCGCTTCTAAGAGTTAAGGAAAGGGCCTGCAGTTTTTAAACTGCAGGTTTCTTTTTGATTTTAAAGCCTGGCTAAAGGTTCGAACTTGGGGGAGGCAAACCTTTGAATGAGCCATTTTTTGTTTAAATAACGCCCATCAGGGTATAAATACAAATAAGAAGGAAGATCGGAATGATCAGAGGAGGAAGATGCATGGAAAAAACATTATATGGTGTTTTTAATACGGAAAAAGAAGTAATCCAGGCTATACAATCCCTCCAGGAAAAAGGGGTTCATGAAAGTGAAATAACTGTAATGGCTGATAAGAAAGAAGATTTGGATTTTTTCAATGCGGATGTGGATGTCGTTACGAACTCTAATGAGGATTCCTTCATTGATAAGATGAAGCACTTTTTCCTGAACGAGGGTTCAGAAGATATAAGGAACCGATTAGGTGACTTAGGGCTTTCCGATAGTGAAGCCACCGCTTATATAAATGAAGTGGAGGCCGGAAAATTCCTGATTCTTTTAGATGAATCGAAAACCGTATCACAACGAGATGGCGTAACTTTAAAAGGCATGAAGGATGCGGACGGATTATCTGAAGTGAATCCGCTTAAAACAGGGGTGGTGAACAATCCGGACCCGAACCTTTTTCCTGAAACAACAGCGAATGCCTATCAAACAAGGGAAGTAGAAGCACAGCCAGGAAGAAGCGAGGAACTCCACGGCAATTCTGCTAACATCTTTGTAAAGGAAGAGTTTGATATGAAGCAAGCCCAAGAAAGGGAAATCAGTGGGAACTCCATCAGAAAATATAAGGAGCAAAAGCCAGGGGATCATTTAGGGAAATTAGCAAGCGACCCCAATGCAGACGGTAAAAAAGCTTTGGATGCTCAAGGAGCACTGGATCGGACCGGGCAGCAGGAGAAAGGCTTGATGGATGAATACATCAAAAATCGAATTAACACAGATAATCTGTAAGACCCGAAATAACAGCCTGCGCAAGGCTGTTATTTCAGTTTGAAGACAAAAGGGGTTCTATCTAAATTTCAAAACAAAGTTGATTGGAACGGGTGTGTGAGACTCCTGCGGGAAAAGCGAGTGCCTGGAGGCAACGTTCAAATTGTTTACAGCCTTCACAAGGCTGCAATTTTTTAGGATTGCGAAAAAACCCTTTAGGCAAGGGGTTTCCTCGTTCATTAGTTAGGAATCCCCAATGGACTATTTGCTTGTTTATTGATAAAGCCGCAAGGTATAATGACATAGGAATTTTATTTTAAGTAGAGTAACAGGAGGGGGAGAAACATGGAAAAAAACGTATATGGTGTTTTTGACTCTAATCCGGAACTACTTGCTGCAATTCAGGACTTAAAAGCTAAAGGCGTGACTGGCAACCAAATGACAGTAGCAGCTGATATAAAAAACGATGTGCAGCTTGGAAATGAACATACGGATATACTGATCATCGCCAATCAGGATAAGGAGGACACTTTTTTTTTGAGAATCTTCCACTACTTCACAGATGAAGGATCTGGAGATTTACGCAGCTTTTTCACGAAATACGGCTACTCTTTTGCTGAGACAAAAACGATGCTTGAAGAAGTGAGCGGAAAAAAGTTCATCTTGCTGCTTGATGAGGAAGTCTCCATCGAAGAACTGAAAGCCGGCAAAGCGAAATCAAAAAAATAACAGCCTTTGAAGGCTGTTATTTTTTTAATCCTGCTTCAAGGGCAGTGATCATTTCCTGTTTTTCCTGTTCAGATGAATTTTGCCAGATGACCTCGAATAATACTCCCAATCCAGGAAGCATTTTTTCCTCACCATTCTGTATTGCATCGACAATCGTGTCTTCTAGCTGATCTTGCGAATTTCCAGATACATTTTGGATGATCGCATTACGTAGGTTTAAATTCACAATTATTCCTCCTCTAACACATAATGACTGACATTAATAGCATTTCACAAACTGGCATGCAATATGTATGTGAATTGCGTTATAATAGGAAAATCAGTGTGAAGTTAAAGGAGCGTTTACCCTTGAAATATATTGAATCCATAAAAAACCCGCAAGTGAAGCAATGGAAAAAGCTATTGACGAAAAAAGAACGCGATAAAACAGGCAAATATTTAGTCGAGGGTTTTCACCTAGTTGAAGAAGCCTTAAAAGAAGAAATCGTCCTGGAAGTGATCGTAAATGAAGAAACTGAAATGCCTGGCCATTTTAAGCTGGAAGGAACAGAAGTCATTTATGTGAAAAGTGATATTATGAAAGCGATTTGCGATACCGAAGCCCCACAGGGAATTGCAGCGGTTTGTGAACAGAAATTAACGAACATGACGTCCATTAATCCGGATAAACTATTGTTGATCGATGCCGTACAAGATCCGGGGAATATTGGAACGATGATCAGGACAGCGGATGCGGCAGGAATCGATGCGGTCATTCTTGGAGAAGGATGTGCCGACTTGTATAATCCCAAAGTGGTCCGTTCGACGCAAGGGAGCCTATTCCATATGCCTGTCATTAAAGGGAACCTTTCAGAGATCATCGATGAGCTGAAGCAAATCGGCACACCTGTTTATGGCACGGCATTGGAAGGCGCATCCCCATTTGAAGAAGTGGAAAAGTCTTCTCGTTTTGCCCTGCTGGTCGGCAATGAAGGTCAAGGAGTGTCTAAGGAATTACTAAATAAAACGACTAAAAACCTTTATATCCCCATCTACGGAAAAAGCGAATCACTGAATGTGGGGATCGCTGCCGGGATTTTAATGTACCATTTACGAAAATCGATTTGAAACGGCCGTGGAATTATAATATAATAAAACAGAATTTTATATTGAAACAACGATGACAAAGAGTAGTAGCTTAAGTTATCCATATCCAGGGAAAAAATGCCTTGACTGAAAGCATTTTTATGGCACCTTAAGGGAATTCACCTTTCGAGTTGGCATTGGGAAGACAGATTGTCCGAAAAATGTTCCGGTGAAGAGCCGTTATTTTTAATGAAGTGAGTGCAGAAGTTTATTTGTTCGTGCACTAATAAGGGTGGTACCGCGATACATAGACCTCGTCCCTTTAGGGATTGGGTTTTTTTTGTGTTCATTTTTACAACAGGAAAATAAAGGAGGAAGACATGATGCAGGAACGTTTACTAGAACTGCAGGAAGAAGCGTTGCAAAAAGTTGCCGCCGCTTCCGAATTAAAAGAACTGAATGAAGTCCGTGTTGCTTATTTAGGGAAAAAAGGGCCAATCACTGAGGTATTGCGCGGCATGGGTAAATTATCAGCCGAAGAACGTCCGAAGATTGGGGCACTAGCCAATGATGTTCGGGAAGCGATTGCAACAAAGATCGAGGAGAAACAAAAAGCACTTGAAACTGCGGCAATCAATGCAAAGCTGGCAACTGAAACGATTGACGTCACACTCCCAGGACGTCCGGTTAACAAGGGGAATCTTCACCCATTAACACGTGTCGTGGAAGAAATCGAAGACTTATTCATCGGAATGGGTTATACCGTTGCAGAAGGTCCCGAAGTTGAAAGCGACTACTACAACTTCGAGGCACTTAACTTGCCAAAAAGCCATCCGGCACGTGATATGCAGGACTCATTCTATATCACGGATGAAATCCTGATGCGTACGCACACTTCACCTGTTCAAGCTAGAACGATGGAAAAACATAAAGGTCAAGGTCCTGTTAAAATCATCTGCCCAGGAAAAGTATATCGCCGTGATAACGATGATGCGACACACTCCCATCAATTCCAGCAAATTGAGGGCTTGGTCATCGATGAGAACATCAGCATGAGCGACCTGAAAGGGACGCTTGATGTATTTGCGAAAAAAGTATTTGGGCAAGACCGTGAAATCCGACTTCGTCCAAGTTTCTTCCCATTTACGGAGCCTTCTGTCGAAGTGGATATTTCTTGTAAAATCTGTGGTGGTAAAGGCTGCAGCGTTTGTAAACAAACAGGCTGGATCGAAGTGCTTGGCGGCGGGATCGTTCATCCGAACGTCCTTGAAATGGCTGGCTTCGATTCCAAGAAATACTCGGGATTCGCATTTGGAATTGGCGTGGAACGGATTGCCATGTTGAAATACGGTGTGGATGATATCCGTCACTTCTATACGAATGATGTCCGATTCTTAAAACAATTCAACCATCACGAAGCATAAATTTTTATTTTAAAAAGGAGGACCTACCATGTTTGTGTCATATAAATGGTTACAAGATTATGTTGACCTTTCAGGCATCAATGCGACGGAACTAGCTGACAAAATCACGAAAAGCGGCATTGAGGTTGAAGGGGTAGAAAAGAAGAGTGAAGGGCTTAAAGGAGTCGTCATCGGGCATGTCATTGAACGTGAACAGCATCCAAATGCGGATAAATTGAATAAATGCCAAGTTGATATCGGTGCCGAAAATCCCGTTCAGATCATCTGTGGAGCACCGAATGTCGATAAAGGCCAAAAAGTCGCAGTCGCTACCGTTGGCGCAGTCCTTCCAGGTAATTTCAAAATCAAAAAAGCGAAACTTCGCGGAGAAGAATCGCACGGGATGATTTGCTCGCTTCAAGAATTGGGCTTCGAATCCAAGCTTGTGTCAAAGGACTATGCAACAGGTATCTTCGTCTTCCCTAATGATGTGGAAGTAGGGAAAGATGCATTGGAAGAACTTGGTTTAAGTGATGAAGTGCTGGAACTTGGGCTGACTCCAAATCGTTCTGACGCATTGAGTATGCTTGGTGTTGCATACGAAGTGGGTGCCATCCTAGGCCGGGAAGTGAAATGGCCGGTTGTCGAGAAAGAAGAGGCAGCTGAAAAAGCATCTGATAATATCAGTGTCAAAGTGGAAGCGAAAGAAGATAACCCGATATACATTGCTAAAATCATCAAAGATGTTAAGGTCGGCCCCTCACCGCTTTGGATGCAGACTCGGTTAATGTCTGCAGGTATCCGACCTCATAATAATGTGGTCGATATCACGAACTACATTTTACTTGAATATGGTCAACCGCTACATGCCTTTGATTATGACCGCTTTGGTTCAAAGGAAATCGTCATCCGCAGAGCGAAGGATGCTGAAAAAATCGTAACATTGGATGAAGCGGAACGGACTTTGACGCCTGACCATTTAGTGATCACAAATGGCAGCGAGCCTGTTGCGATTGCTGGTGTGATGGGCGGAGCGGATTCCGAAGTGAAAAATGATACAACGAACATCATTATTGAAAGTGCATATTTTGCAGGTACAGTAGTTCGTAAAGCTTCAAAAGACCACGGCTTGCGCAGTGAAGCAAGTGCCCGTTTTGAAAAAGGCGTCGATCCGGCCCGTGTTCGTGAAGCTGGAGAACGTGCCGCACAGTTGATTGCACAATATGCTGGCGGAACAGTCTTACAAGGAACGGCTGAAGTTGACGAATTGACAATGGAACCAGCGGTCATTAGCATCACACTGGAAAAAATCAACACACTTCTTGGAACAAGCATGAGCGTAACTGAAGTGGAGTCGATCTTCAAACGCCTGCAATTCGGCGTGGAACTTGACAATGAAACGTTCACAATCACTGTCCCTACGCGCCGTGGCGATATTACGATTGAAGCTGATTTAGTTGAAGAGGCTGCACGTTTATACGGATATGATAACATTCCAGCTACGCTGCCGATCGGTTCTGCTACTCCAGGCCAATTGACTGACTATCAAATTAAACGGCGGAAAGCACGTCGTACCCTTGAAGGCGCAGGCCTTTATCAAGCGGTGACCTATTCACTTACAAGCCAAGAAAAAGCGTCCCAATTCGCATTGGAAGCAAGAGAATCCATTCGTTTAGCAATGCCGATGAGTGAAGAACGAAGCCAATTGCGTTTGAGCATCGTACCTCAATTGCTGGAAGTCGTGAAATATAACAATGCCCGCCAAATTGATTCACTGGCACTGTATGAAATCGGTTCGGTATTCTTTAAGCAGGACGAACAAGAACTGCCTGAAGAAAAAGAACATATTGCTGGAGCCATCACTGGCCTATGGGAGTCGCATCTATGGCAAGGTGAAAAAAAACCAGTGGATTTCTTTGTAGCCAAAGGCGTGATCGAAGCATTATTCGATACACTGGGATTAGCTGATCAAATCAGTTATCGCCAAGCGGAAATTAACGACATGCATCCAGGACGGACAGCAGAAGTACTGTTGAATGGTGATGTGATTGGCTTTATCGGCCAAGTGCACCCAACTGTCCAAAAAGACTTGGATATTAAAGAAACATACATTTTCGAACTTTCCTTAAAAGCATTGGCCGAAGCCGAAGTCGCGCCGATTGCATACCAAACCATTCCGCGCTATCCATCAACTACACGCGATATCGCGCTCGTTGTGGATCAAGCTACGAAAGCCGGGGACATTCAGAATATTATTGAAGAAGCCGGTGGCAAACTGCTGAAAGAAGTAAGCATCTTCGACTTATACGAAGGTGAAAGAATGGAGGAAGGCAAGAAATCCATTGCCTACTCACTGAAATACTTCGACCCGGAACGGACGCTAACGGACGAAGATATTACAAAAGCACATGAAAAAGTGCTTGAAGCCGTTAAAGAAAAAGCTGGCGCAGAACTTAGAGGATAAAACCAAAAAGACAGCTCCCTGAATCTTGGGAAGCTGTCTTTTTATGAACTCACGAGTAAAGCGTGTAAATTCACGAGTAAAGTGTGTGAACTCACGAGTAAATGGTGTAAATTCACGAGTAAAGCGTGTGAACTCGAGTAAATGGTGTAAATTCACGAGTAAAGCGTGTGAACTCACGAGTAAAGCGTGTGAATTCACGAGTAAAACGTGTTTTTCATCAATAAAAAAGCGGCTGTTCCCTTACTTATGGTATTTTTGTTGATATAATCGCTTCGCTTTTTCTGTATTGGCGAAGTGGATTTTCGTGAATTCGTTCAATGAATCGATTCCCTTTTCATGAATCAATCTTGCAGCTGCTTCATCGACTGCAAAGCCGGCACCTTTAGGGATTTTGAATCCGGCTTTTTCACTCAGCAAATCAAAGTGTTTGACGAATGCATATCGGGCCAGGATGGAAGCGGCTGCCACTCCTAGGTGTATGCCTTCCGCTTTTGTGCATAAATAGGTGGCATTAGCTTGAAATAGTTCTTGGCCTTTTAGGTAATTGAAAAATACATCTGGTTGAGCGAATTGATCAATAAGGACCGCTTCCGCTTGTTCCGGGTGCATTTTTTGCATGAGATGCTTGATTGCTTGGTTATGGAGGAGGGCCTTCATTTTTCCTTGTGACATTCCCTTTGCCTGCAGCGTATTATATTTCGGGTTGTCGCATGTGAGCAGACTGAATGGCACAACATCCTTAATCTGTTTGGCAATTTCGATAATCTGTGGATCTTTCAGGTTTTTGGAATCCTGGACACCAAGTTCCTTCAATAGGGCGAGTTGCTCCTTTTTTGCATATACGGCTACAACGGTGATCGGGCCGAAATAATCTCCTGTTCCTACTTCATCGGAACCAATCACTGACATGGTTCCGATATTTGCAGGTGGTGAATATCGATGAACGTTGACTGATGAGGATGATGCCGATTTTTTCTTTGGAGCGGCAGCGGTGGTACCTTGTTGCCATTTTACCGCTTCTATTTCGGCATTCTTACCTTGAAAGAGTACTTTGCCGGATTTATAGGCGGTCACCGTACATAACGGCGGTTTGGCGGAAAAGATGCTCCCTGGCGGCAGTTTGGCGGCTAAGGATGAAGAATAATGGGATTTCATCACCTTTATTTGTTCAGGGCTGATAAGTAAAACAACATGGGACATAATGGGTAAACTCCTAACATCATTTTATTTTTCAGGTAATTTTCATCCTAGAGTCGTTTTCATCTGACAAATTATTGCAGTTTTTATGCGAGAAATGACGCTGTACTATCTTTCGTGACGAAAAACTTCATGATATGATAGAATTAGGATTGTTTAGATTGGGGGCATCATTTTGTCAGACGATAAACGAAATAAAACAACAGTTGATATATACGGTCAACCATACACAATCGTCGGTACAGAAAGCGCAAGTCATATGCGCCTGGTCGCTTCGATGGTTGACGAAAAAATGAGAGAGATCAGGATGAAAAATCCATATTTGGATACAAGTAAGCTAGCGGTACTAACGGCCGTGAATACCATCCACGAATATATTAAATTAAAAGATGAACTAGACCAGCTTCAACTGGAATTAAAGAGAGAGAAGGACTGAGTACATGCTTGATTTAGCAATTCTGGCCATTCTTTTAATCGGTTTATTAATCGGTTTAAAGCGTGGCTTCATTTTACAAATGGTTCATATGACAGGGTTTATAGTAGCCTTCATCGTCGCATATGTATTTTACGGAGATCTTGCTCCCAATTTGAAATTGTGGATCCCGTTTCCAACGATGAGTGATTCCTCGACCCTTAATATGTTTTTCGATACAGTCGGGCTTGAAACGGCGTATTACAATGCGATTGCCTTTGCGATCATTTTCTTTGCTGCCAAGATTCTTTGGCAAATGATAGGATCTATGCTCAATTTCATTACCCATCTTCCGATTTTAAAACAGCTGAATCGCTGGGGTGGAGGGATATTGGGTTTTCTCGAAGTCTATCTTATCATGTTTATTATATTATATATAGCTGCCATGCTGCCAATGGATTCCATCCAGAAACTATTAACGGAATCTTTTCTGGCAGAAACGATCGTGAAACATACGCCGTTCCTGTCCGAGCAAGTGAAAGACCTTTGGTTTAATGAATTAAAACAATCTTAATGTCAATATACGAGGGCCTGCCTCCCTTTCTCAAAGTCCTAGATTCCTATACTTTGAACGGGGGAGGCCCCTTTTTATGTAGTTGAATGTTATCTCCCTCCAATTTGGTTCGAAAGTTAAGAATCGGCCTGCTTGTACTTTACCTCCAAGAAAGGTATCTTTAAGAAAGTAAACATGGGACACCCTACTAATTTTTTCGGCGGTGAATTAAATGACAATTAATAAAAAAGATATCATTAAATTATTAGAAAAAATCGCAATATATATGGAATTAAAAGGAGAGAACCCGTTCAAGGTTTCAGCTTTCCGAAAGGCAGCAGGCGCCTTGGAAACGGATGATCGGAGCCTTACTGCTATCGAAGACTTTACCGCTTTAAATGGAATCGGGAAAGGAACGGCATCTGTCATCGAAGAGTATATAAATGAGGGGAAATCGACCGTACTTGAAGAGCTGCAGGAGCAGGTGCCGAAAGGGTTGATTCCGCTCTTGCAGCTTCAGGGTTTGGGCGGGAAGAAAATTGCCAAACTTCATAAAGAGCTGCATGTCAATGATGTGAATGATCTTAAAATCGCCTGTGAAGAGGGCAGGGTCGCGGCGCTTGCCGGTTTCGGCAAAAAAACGGAAGAGAAGATCCTGTCTGCAATTGCCGAGGCAGGTTCAAGGCCTGAACGGCTGCCCCTTGCCTTCATGAGGCCGATTGCGGATGTTATTGAAACGGCCCTAGCGAACATGGAAGGCATCATACGATCATCCAGAGCCGGCAGCATCCGGCGTATGAGGGAAACGATCAAGGACCTCGATTTCATCATCTCGACAGATCATCCCGATGAAGTCAAGAATCAACTGCTTGCTTTAACGGGCATAAAACAAGTGATTGCAGCCGGTGATACAAAAGTATCGGTCGTGCTTGATTATGAATATGATATTTCTGTCGATTTCCGAATTGTGAAGGATAAGGAATTCATCACGACGCTCCATCATTTTACCGGTTCGAAAGATCACAATGTGCGGATGCGCCAGCTGGCTAAAGATCGCGGAGAGAAAATCAGCGAATATGGTGTGGAGGTGGTTGAAACCGGTGATGTATTGACGTTTGAAACGGAAGAACAATTTTATAATCATTTTGGCCTTCCATTCATTCCCCCAGAGCTGCGTGAAGACGGAACGGAAGTGGAGCAATATGATGCTAAGGAATCTCTCATATCTATAGAGGCCATCAAAGGTGACCTGCACATGCATACCACATGGAGTGATGGGGCTCATGCGATTGAAGAAATGATTGAAGCATGCCGTGCAAAAGGTTATCGCTATATGGCCATCACCGATCATTCGCAATATTTGAAAGTGGCGAATGGCTTGACCGTGGAGCGTTTACGTGAACAAAAACGAATCATCCATGAACTGAATGAAAAATATGATGACTTTACCGTTCTTTCAGGGATTGAAATGGATATACTCCCTGATGGGACACTTGATTATGACGATGAACTGCTTGCGGAGCTGGATTTGGTGATCGCATCGATTCACTCAAGCTTTTCACAGCCTAGGGAAACGATCATGGAGCGCTTAAAAACGGCTCTGAATAATCCGCATGTCGATATCATCGCCCACCCAACGGGAAGGATTATCGGCAGACGCACCGGATATGATGTTGATATAGAGATGCTGATCGAACTGGCACGCGAGACGAATACCGCATTGGAATTGAATGCGAATCCGAACCGATTGGATTTGGCGCCTCCCCATCTGCGCAAGGCACAGGAAGCAGGCGTTCCGATCGTGATCAATACGGATGCCCACAGCATCGACATGCTTGAACATATGCCTGTTGGGGTCTCATCAGCCAAAAAAGGCTGGATTAAAGAATCAACGGTTCTTAATGCAAGGGATACGGATGGATTATTGGCGTTTTTAAAGAGAAATGATTAACTATTTGCCCATAAATAAGGAGGAGCTTTAACTCCATGCATAATAAAGCTTTAAAGACATTGGAATTTCATAAAATAAAAGAACAATTAATCTCACACGCATCCTCTTCCATAGGAAAAGAGAAGGCACAGCAATTGATGCCTTCCACTGATTTTGAAGAGGTGTCGAGATGGCAGGAAGAAACAGATGAGTCAGCCAAGATCGTCCGGCTGAAAGGTAACTTGCCGTTGGGCGGGATTTTTGATATCCGTCCACATGCAAAAAGGGCACAGATTGGCGGAATGCTCTCGCCGATAGAATTGATGGAACTTGCAAGTACGATTCGTGCCGGCAGGATCCTCAGCCGTTTCTTCGATGAACTCGCAGAGCAGGAAATTGATGTTCCGCTTTTAGCGGAATATATCGATTCCCTTCATCCATTGATTGATTTGCAACAGGAAATTACGTATGCAGTAAGTGAACATGGCGAAGTGATGGATTCTGCCAGCGATAAGCTTCGTACCCTAAGAAACCAGATTCGGACGAACGAAAGCCGTGTCAGGGAAAAACTAGAAAGCATGATCCGTTCTTCCAACGCATCAAAAATGTTATCGGATGCCATCATCACCATCAGGAATGACCGTTTTGTGATCCCGGTAAAACAGGAATACCGCAGTGTGTATGGAGGGATCATTCATGATCAATCCTCATCTGGGCAGACGCTGTTCATTGAACCGCAAGCTATCGTTCAACTGAATAATGTCCTGCAGGAAACCCGAGTGAAGGAAACACAGGAAATAGAACGGATATTGGTCGAATTATCGGAAAAAGTCGGTGCGTTCACCCCAGAATTGCTTCATAATGTCAAAGTGCTTGCACAAATCGATTTCCTTGTCGCCAAGGCAAAGTATGCAAAAGCGATAAAAGGATCCAAACCGATTCTGAATAATGAGGGACGCGTGAAATTATTCAAAGCGAAACATCCGCTCATTCCGAGTGATGTTGTCGTGGCCAATGACATTTTCCTTGGTGATGAATTTACGACAATCGTCATCACTGGACCCAATACAGGAGGTAAAACGGTTACACTGAAAACAATTGGCCTCTGTACCTTAATGGCCCAGTCCGGTCTGCAAATCCCTGCGCTGGATGGTTCCGAAACGGCTGTGTTTTCCTCTGTTTATGCCGATATTGGCGACGAACAGTCGATTGAACAAAGCTTAAGTACATTCTCTTCGCATATGGTCAATATTGTCGATATCCTAAAGAATGTCGATTATGACAGCCTTGTTTTATTCGATGAGCTTGGTGCGGGAACCGACCCTCAGGAAGGTGCCGCTTTAGCCATTTCCATTTTGGATGAAGTGTATAAGCGCGGAGCACGTGTGATTGCAACGACACATTACCCAGAATTAAAAGCGTACGGATATGATCGGGAAGGCGTCATTAATGCAAGCGTAGAATTTAATGTGGAAACCTTAAGTCCTACCTATAAACTTTTGATCGGTGTACCGGGACGGAGTAATGCATTTGAAATTTCCAAGCGCCTTGGTTTGGAAGAAAGCGTGATAAGCAGCGCCCGCAGCCATATTGGTGAGGATACGAATAAAGTTGAGAATATGATAGCCTCCCTTGAAGACAGCCGCAAGAAGGCTGAAGAAGAGGAACGGGAAGCAGCGGATCACCTGAAACAGGCTGAAGTTCTTCATAAAGACCTTCAAAAGCAAATTGGTGAATATCATGAAGAACGGGATGCCATGGTCGAAAAGGCTGCAAAAGAGGCAGCGGCAATCGTTGAAAATGCGCAAAAAGAAGCGGAAGCGATTATTGCCGATTTGCGTAAACTGCGTCTGGAAAAGCATGCCGATGTTAAAGAGCATGAACTGATCGATGCAAAAAAACGGCTTGAAAACGCGACGCCAAAATTGAAAAAAACATCAAATAAAGCGGCGAGGCCGCTGGATAAAAGCTTGAAGCCTGGAGATGAAGTGAAGGTCGTAAGCTTTGGTCAAAAAGGTCACTTGATCGAGAAGGTCTCAAGTAATGAATGGCAGGTTCAGATCGGTATCATGAAGATGAAGGTGAAGGAGTCTGACCTAGAATTCATCAAGGCAACGAAAGTAAAAGAAATAAAACCGCTTACCACGATAAAAGGACGGGATTATCACGTTAGCGTGGAACTTGACCTGCGTGGCGAACGCTTTGAAAATGCAATATCAAGAGTGGAAAAGTACGTTGATGATGCTCTTTTGGCCGGTTATTCGAGTGTCTCCATCATTCATGGTAAAGGAACGGGGGCTCTCCGGTCCGGTGTTCAGGAATACTTGAAAAATCACCGCTCCGTCAAAAGGATTCGCTTCGGTGAAGCCGGTGAAGGCGGAACAGGTGTTACGGTGGTGGAATTTAAATAAAGGAAAGTGGCCATTCCGGCTACTGCAAAAGCCGGGTGGCTAGTTACCATTCGGGAGTTGGACCATGGAGAACATGTGGGAAAATGAATATGTATATATAGCTGCTCGATACAGTGTCGTTATTCTGTGCATGATTGTTTTTTTAGCCATTTTTGAACTTGTCACAAAGTACAAGAACTGGGAGGAAATCAAACAGGGAAACCTTTCTGTCGCGATGGCAACTGGCGGTAAAATATTTGGGATCGCCTATGTATTCCAACAGTCCATCCTCCATCAGAATTCGCTTCTTACCATGATTGGCTGGGGCGTATACGGATTTGTCCTTCTGTTGATCGGTTATTTCATTTTTGAATTTATGACTCCTCGATTTAAAATAGATGAAGAGATACAAAAAGATAATCGGGCAGTTGGATTCCTATCGATGATCATTTCAATCGCATTATCTTTTGTCATCGGCGCCGGAATTTCTTAATGCCCTTCATGAGAGGGAGAAAACTGTGGAGAAGCTTGCAAAAGTCTTAATTGTTTGTTGCGGAATCTTTTTTCTGTTAGGAATCATTTATATGATATTCTTCAATTGAAGCGGCCATTGTGCCGCTTCTTTTATTTGAATTCTATTAAAAAAAAGGGGGGCGTGTATAATGATAATGGTCAAATAGACTTTTCGGAAGAGGAGGAAGAACATGAATCGCTCCAAATTGATGCAAAAGATTGAAGAACTATCGATGAACGCTTTACCAGCCCTGCAAACGCATATCTATGATGGCTGGGTTATCCGATTTGCGGATGGATATACGAAACGGGCGAATTCTATCAATCCCATCTATTTATCGAATGAAAATGTGAAAAAGAAAATATTGAATTGTGAACAATTGTATTTTGCAAGAAATGATAAGGCCGTGTACAAAATCACTCCACAGGCTAAGCCTATCATCTTGGATAGTGTACTGGAAGAGTCCGGGTATGTCCTTGAAGGTACAACAAGTGTCCAGGTATTGAATTTGGTAGAAACAGGATCACCGAATGAAACCAATGTCATGAAGTATGAACATTTACACGATGACTGGTTTCACCATTTCTGCCTGCTAAGTAATGTTAATGATCATGATCAAACCACCCTAAAAAAGATGTTAAGGAATATCATTCCAAAAACATGCTTTATGTTGTTGACTGATGAGAGTGGAACCGTGTCAGCAAGTGGAATGGGTGTTTTGGAAGACGATTACATAGGCCTGTACAATATCATTACCCATGAAAACTTTCGAAACCAAGGCTATGGTGCAAAACTCATTCGTAATCTATTGCATTGGGGTAAAGAAAATGGGGCAAAAAATGCCTATCTTCAGGTAGTAGAAACAAATGCGCCTGCTTCTTGCTTGTACGGAAAATTGGGATTTGAAGAGAAATATAAATATTGGTATAGAATTAAAACTAAGGAGTAAAACACTCCTTTTTTTGTTTCTCATTTTTAGTGTTTTATCCAATATTCCCTCTTGGCAGGTACAAGTCATAATGACTGCTCCACCACTCATTAACAGCTTTTATGCTTATTTTTCTGAATTTCAGCAATTGTAAGAAAATCCCGGTTGTATTATAATGATAAAGAGTATTGGGAATATTCAGAAGGAGGGGGCAAATGAGCAATAAGCCATGGCAAGCTATTTATCCGGAACAGATACCAGCTGTTTTGTCGTACGAAGATAAACCTCTTTATTCTTTTTTGAAGGAATCAGCCGAAGAATTCGCTGATAAAGTATCGATTCATTTCCAGGGAAAAGAATTAACTTTCCAAGAAGTGTATGAATCTGCGTTAAAGTTCGCAGCCTATTTAAGAAGTATCGGTCTTCAAAAAGGAGATCGCGTTGCCGTCATGCTTCCTAATTGCCCTCAGGGTGTCATAAGCTTTTTTGGAATATTGATGGCCGGCGGAGTCGTGGTTCAAACGAATCCAACCTATACCGAACGTGAACTAGAGTATCAAATGAAAGATTCCGGAGCGAAAATAATTTTAGCGATGGATATTTTATTTCCCCGTGTCGCTGCCGTCGCTTCAAGAACGGATATAGAAGATATAATTGTAACCGCTATCAAAGAATATTTGCCTTTCCCGAAAAATCTTATCTATCCTTTTATTCAAAAAAAGCAATACGGCATCGTCGTCAATGTGGAGCATTCGGGCAATCATCATTTATTTTCCGAAATCATGAAACGAAAGATCCCCGAAGATGTCACCGAGCCTATCGATGTGAATAATGACCTTGCCCTCTTGCAATATACAGGGGGGACAACAGGCTTTCCTAAAGGTGTCATGCTTACCCATAAGAACTTGCTGTCAAATACGAAAATGTGCAATGCCTGGCTTTATAAAAATAAGCGCGGTGAGGAAAGGGTCCTTGCGATTCTGCCATTCTTCCATGTGTACGGTATGACGACAGTCTTGGTTCTTTCCGTCATGGAGGGGAACACCATGATCATCATGCCAAAGTTTGACGTTGAAGCAACGCTTAAAACCATCCAAAAACAGAAACCGACCATGTTTCCAGGAGCGCCAACGATGTATATTGGCCTATTGAACCATCCGGATATCGCTAAATATGACCTTTCTTCCATCAATGCCTGTATAAGCGGTTCTGCACCATTGCCTTTAGAGGTCCAAGAGCAGTTTGAGAAAATTACCGGCGGGAAGCTGGTTGAAGGTTTTGGACTGTCTGAAACCTCCCCGGTGACCCATGCTAATTTCATCTGGGATCAGCCGCGTGTAAAAGGAAGCATTGGATTGCCATGGCCAGATACCGACTCGGTGATTCTATCCCTGGAAACCGGTGAAGAGCTTCCTCCGAATGAAATTGGTGAGATTGCCATAAAAGGACCACAGGTAATGCAAGGTTACTGGAACCGCCCGGATGAAACGGAAAGCACTTTTAAAAATGGCTGGCTGCTAACGGGCGATCTGGGTTACATGGATGAGCAGGGGTTCTTTTATGTAGTCGAGAGGAAAAAAGATACAATCATTGCAGGCGGCTTCAATATATATCCACGTGAAGTGGAAGAGGTTCTATACGAGCATGAGGCCATACAGGAGGTAGTCGTGGCTGGTATCCCTGACCCATATCGCGGTGAAACCGTCAAAGCCTATGTCGTACTGAAAAAAAATGCCAAGGCCACTGAAGAAGAACTGAATGATTTTGCAAGAAAGAACCTGGCTTCCTATAAGGTGCCGCGCAGCTATGAATTCAGGGAAGAACTTCCTAAAACGACGATAGGAAAGATATTGAGAAGAGTCCTTATCGAAGAAGAGAAGAAAAAAATATCCGAGGATAGAAAAGAAGCTTAAACAAGCATCCACCTTTAGACGGAGCAGCGGAGTGAAGCTCCGTGTTTTCGGAACGGCTGGACAACCTATGGGTGGGGGCTGTACAATGAGCATGTGGAATGTCAGGACTATTAGAAGTTTTTCCTTGACAGTAAAGGGTCGTCATTTTATGATGGAAATATGAATGATGATTCATTCATTTTCTGAAAGGGGACATCCAGTGAAACGCAACAGACCAAAGTATAATCAAATTATTGATGCGGCCGTTATCGTCATTGCCCAAAACGGTTATTATCAAGCCCAAGTATCCAAAATCGCCAAGCAGGCAGGCGTAGCGGATGGCACCATTTATCTTTATTTTAAAAATAAAGAAGATATCCTAATATCATTATTCCATGAAAAGATGGGCTATTTTGTGGAACAGATCGAAGAAGAACTAAAAGGAAAGTCCACAGCTTCGGAAAAACTGCAAGTGCTCATCCAAAAACATTTTCAAAACCTTTCAGAAGACGTGAATTTAGCAATTGTCACTCAGTTGGAATTAAGACAGTCTAATAAAGAATTACGCCTAAGAATTAATGATGTGTTAAGAGGGTATTTACATTTAATCGATCAGATCATTATAGAAGGAAAAGAGAACGGCGAATTTCTGCCTGATTTAAATAATTTACTTGCAAGGCAGATGATTTTTGGAACGATCGACGAAACAGTGACGACTTGGGTCATGAATGAGCAAAAGTATTCGCTCCCAGACCTTGCAACAGACGTTCACCGCCTTCTAATTGGCGGCTGTGGCTTGAAAAGTTAACGATTTAAATAGAGGGTGGCTAGCCATCCTCGAAAGAATCGGTTAATTCTGCTTCCAGCTTTATCGGGAAGTGATACATATTGAATTATCAAAAAAGTTTGACTACATGCCTGGAGGGATAGATATGGAATACCTTAAGCTTTCTGTCGAAAATCATGTGGCATTTATAACGATTGATCATGCACCCGCAAATGCTCTTTCATCGGCAATCATCGGGGAGCTTTCACAGGCCTTCGATCAAATGGAGCAGGACGAATCCGTACGGGTTGTCGTTCTTCATGGTGAAGGAAGGTTTTTCTCTGCAGGAGCAGACATTAAAGAGTTTACAGAAGTGAAAAATGGTAAAGCTTTCGAGAAATTGACCAAGAATGGTCAAGCTGCATTTGAGAAAATTGAATCTTTTCCAAAACCGGTCATTGCAGCCATTCATGGAGCGGCGCTTGGCGGAGGATTGGAGCTGGCTATGTCCTGTCACATCCGTTTGGTAACCGAAAGGGCAAAACTAGGTTTGCCTGAGCTCCAGTTGGGCTTAATCCCCGGGTTTGCCGGCTCCCAACGCCTTCCTCGATATGTCGGTATGGCAAAGGCCGCGGAAATGCTGTTTACAAGTGAACCGATTACAGGTATCCAAGCTGTGCAATGCGGATTGGCAAATCATTCCTTCACGGATGAAGAACTGATTCCAAAAGCGAAGGAACTAGCCAATAAAATTGCGAGGAAAAGCCCACTGGCTTTAAAGGCGGCTATAGAATTATTAAATTATTCCAAACACGATTCCTACTATAAAGGTGTGGAGAGGGAGGCAGTCCTCTTTTGCCAAGCTTTCGATACGGCTGATGCACAAGAAGGAATTGGCGCTTTTATTGAAAAAAGGGAAGCTGTATTCAAAGGGAAATGATGTTTCCGGTCAGATAAATAACTATTTTTAAATATTATGCAGGATTTTGGTGAAACCTGAAGAATACAATAATATATATCAATAAAATTCATAATCTTCAAAACTCAAATCATTCGGGAGGTATTATCTTGAACATTTATGTGCTGCTGAAAAGAACATTTGATACAGAAGAAAAAATTACACTATCCAATGGGAAAATTAATGAGGATGGAGCAGAATTCATCATTAATCCATACGATGAGTATGCTGTTGAAGAAGCAATTCAAGTGCGTGATGCACAGGGCGGCGAAGTAACGGTTATTTCTGTCGGAACCGAAGAGGCTGAAAAGCAATTACGCACAGCGCTTGCAATGGGGGCTGACAAAGCCGTATTGATAAATATAGAAGACGACATAGAAAATGGCGACCAATTCACGACTGCCAAAATTATAGGCGAATACTTAAAAGGTAAAAATGCCGATTTAATCATTGCGGGGAACGTTGCAATCGATGGCGGTTCCGGTCAGGTGGGGCCGCGTGTTGCCGAGATATTGGAAATTCCTTATATTACAACAATCACTAAGCTTGATATCGCAAATGGAAATGTAAGCGTTATCCGTGATGTTGAAGGGGACTCTGAAACGATCGAAGCGTCCCTTCCATTGTTAGTGACAGCTCAGCAAGGTCTAAATGAGCCACGTTATCCTTCTTTGCCAGGAATCATGAAAGCGAAGAAGAAGCCGCTTGAAGAATTGGAATTGGATGACCTGGATTTGGAAGAAGAAGATGTTGAAGCAAAAACAAAAACGATTGAAATCTATCTTCCTGCTAAAAAAGAAGCTGGTAAAGTATTGAACGGCGAAATCGGAGATCAAGTTAGCGAACTTGCTCAATTATTACGCAGCGAAGCAAAAGTGATTTAATCGAAACGGTCCTTTTCAAAACAACAACACACGACAAATAGATAAAATAGAGCACAGGAGGTTTTTATAAATGGCTAGAAAGTTTCTTGTATTGGGCGAAGTTCGCGACGGTTCACTAAGAAATGTATCATTTGAAGCTATCGGTGCGGCTAAACTTGCTGCAGATGGCGGGGAAGTCGTAGGTGTTTTAGTTGGTGACAGTGTTAAAAATTTCGGTGATGAATTGATCCAGTATGGTGCGGACCGGGTTATTGCTGTAGAAAATGATCAATTGAAACAATATACTTCAGATGGTTATGCTCAAGGCTTGCTTGCAGTCATCGAGCAGGAAAAGCCAGAAGGGATTTTCTTTGGGCATACGGCCTTAGGAAAAGACCTTGCACCTAAATTGGCTGGAAAACTTGAATCAGGATTGATCTCCGATGTTACATCCATTGAAGAAGAAGGCGGAAATATCGTTTTCACTCGCCCGATATATTCTGGTAAAGCATTTGAAAGGAAAATTGTTACAGATGGCGTGATATTCGCGACAATCCGTCCGAACAATATTGAACCATTAGCGAAAGATGAGTCACGCTCTGGTGAGGTAACTACATTAAGTGTGGATATTAAGGATTTACGGACAATCATTAAAGATGTTGTTAGAAAAGCTAGTGAAGGGGTCGACCTTTCAGAAGCAAAAGTAATCATCGCAGGCGGCCGTGGCGTGAAAAGTGAAGATGGTTTTGAACCATTAAAAGAACTGGCACAAGTTCTTGGCGGAGCGGTAGGTGCTTCCCGCGGTGCATGTGATGCGGACTATTGCGATTACTCTTTGCAAATCGGGCAAACGGGTAAGGTCGTTACACCTGACCTTTATATCGCCTGCGGGATTTCTGGAGCGATCCAGCATTTAGCTGGGATGTCCAACTCCAAGGTTATCGTTGCCATCAACAAAGACCCGGAAGCCAATATATTCAATATAGCTGATTATGGAATTGTCGGGGACCTTTTCGAAGTCGTCCCATTACTGACTGAAGAATTCAAAAAACTAAAAGTTAACGCTTAATAGAAAAAAATGAAGGGGCAAGACATTTGGCAAAAGCCGATACATGTCTGGCCCCTTCATTTTTTGGTGTTATTCGGCAAGGCTTGAGCCTGCATATTTACTCTTTTTTTGGACATCCTACCACTGAAGCAAAATATTGGCGTCGATTCTAGCAACGATGGTATACTGTCTTTAGTTATTTGAGTAAATTTGAGGAGGAAATATATATGGCTATTGTAAATGCAACTGACCAAACTTTCACTACAGATACTAACGAAGGTGTAGTTCTTGTCGATTTTTGGGCTCCATGGTGCGGACCTTGTAAAATGATTGCTCCTGTTCTTCAAGAGCTTGATACTGAAATTGGCGATACAGCGAAAATCGTAAAAGTGGATGTAGATGAAAACCAAGAAACAGCTGGGAAATTCGGTGTGATGAGCATCCCGACACTAATCGTCCTTAAAGACGGTGAAGTGGTGGATAAAGTGGTTGGTTTCCAACCTAAAGAAGCACTTGCTGAACTTATTGCAAAACACGCGTAATAGCAAGATAGCTAAAAAAAGCTTCAAGTCTACGGACTTGAAGCTTTTTTCGCTATCTTGATATATAATAATTGTAAAATGGGAGAACAGGAGGCTGAATGCATGAACCAACAAATAAAGAATAAACTTGCCCTTCTTCCCGATCAACCTGGTTGTTATTTAATGAAAGATCGTCAGGGAACAATCATATATGTAGGCAAAGCGAAAGTGTTGAAAAATCGTGTCCGTTCTTATTTCACGGGATCTCATGATGGAAAAACCTTGCGGCTGGTGAGTGAGATAGAGGATTTCGAATACATCGTAACCTCTTCCAATATCGAGGCTCTCATTTTAGAGTTGAACTTAATCAAAAAACATGATCCAAAATATAATGTCATGCTTAAGGATGATAAGACGTATCCTTTCATCAAGCTGACGGCGGAACGGCATCCACGTCTAATTATTACGCGTAAAGTCAAAAAAGATAAAGGGAAATATTTCGGTCCATATCCGAATGCTTTTGCAGCCAACGAAACGAAAAAATTGCTCGATCGCATCTATCCCCTTAGAAAATGCAATACCTTACCGGATCGCGTGTGTCTTTATTATCACCTTGGCCAGTGTCTGGCCCCATGTGTATATGATGTTGAGGAACAGGAATATAAAAAAATGGTGGATGATATCAACCGGTTCTTGAATGGCGGACATACTGAGATAAAAAAAGAACTGACTGAAAAAATGCTAGAGGCATCAGAGGAGCTCGATTTCGAGAGGGCCAAGGAGTATCGTGACAAAATTGCCCACATCGATATTACGATGGAGAAGCAGAAAATGATGACGACCGATTTCATCGACAGGGATGTATTTGGGTTTGCCTATGATAAAGGCTGGATGTGCGTTCAGGTATTTTTTGTCCGACAGGGTAAATTGATCGAAAGGGATGTTTCACTTTTTCCTGTCTATGATGAACCGGAACAGGAACTTCTTACATTCCTCGGTCAGTTTTACGAGATTACCAACCACTTTAAACCAAAGGAAATCCTGCTGCCTGAGTCAGTGGATGCCGAAATGGCCGAAGGTCTGCTAGGTGTCAAAACGATTCACCCGAAACGGGGATCGAAAAAAGACATGCTTAAATTGGCGAATGAAAATGCCTCCATCGCCCTTAAGGAAAAATTTTCATTGATTGAACGGGATGAAGAAAGAACGATCAATGCGGTGGAAAACCTCGGGAACCAATTAGGGATCTACACCCCGCATCGAATTGAAGCTTTCGACAACTCGAATATCCAGGGAAGTGACCCTGTTTCCGCATTAGTCGTGTTCATTGATGGGAAACCGGAAAAAAGGGAGTACCGTAAATATAAGATCAAAACGGTCCAGGGACCTGATGATTATGAATCGATGCGTGAAGTGGTCAGAAGAAGGTATTCACGAGTATTGAAAGAAGGGCTGCCGCTTCCGGACTTAATCATCATTGATGGAGGAAAGGGACATGTGGAAGCTGTAAGGGATATTTTGGAGAATGAATTAGGCCTTGATATACCACTTTCAGGTCTCATTAAGGATGAAAAGCATAGGACTTCACAATTAATGATTGGAAATCCGCTTGAACTCGTACCTCTTGATTCACGGAGCCAGGAATTTTATCTATTGCAAAGAATTCAGGATGAGGTGCATCGGTTCGCGATTACGTTTCATCGCCAGCTACGCGGGAAAAACGCGGTTCACTCCCAGCTTGATGATATTCCGGGAGTCGGGGAAAAGCGGAGGAAGCAATTATTAAGGCATTTTGGGTCATTGAAGAAAATCAAAGAGGCCACGGCCGAGGAAATCATGGAAGCTGGCATGCCAAAAGGGGTAGCAGAGGGAATCGTTAGAAAATTACAAGAATAATCTTGCTGCAGGCAATTCTCTATGCTATGATAAGAAGGAATTTTTAACTAGACAACTTAAAAGTGCTGATAGAGGTGCGGAATTCAAGAGTAAAAACCTGGAGAAGTATGAGCTTCCATGAAAGGTTTTGAAAGGGGATGACGCCGAAGGAAGACAAGACTCATACCTTGTTTTTCTGGTCTGACATTTAATAAATGGCGGATTGTCAGGGTTTATGCCCTGGAGAGCTATCTCACTGTGTTTACAGTATTGGATATGTGATCACAGCAATGAGATATTTCTCATTGCTTTTTTTATTGCCTAAAAAGGTAGAGAGGGTGCATTAGGATGGCATTAATCGTTCAAAAGTTCGGCGGGACATCCGTCGGAAGCGTAGAAAAAATTAAAAATGTTGCCAATCGAGTAATCGAGGAAGTGAAGAATGGAAATGAGGTAGTCGTCGTTGTTTCAGCTATGGGGAAAACCACGGATCAATTGGTTTCCATGGCCCGGGATATTTCCGGAACACCGAGCAAGAGGGAAATGGATATGCTATTGACTACGGGGGAACAGGTCACGATATCCCTGTTAACGATGGCATTGATTGAAGAGGGACATGAAGCCATTTCGTACACTGGCTGGCAGGCTGGCATGCAAACGGAATCCGTTCATGGGAATGCCCGGATTTTAAACATCGATGCCACGAGGATTCAAGCTCAGCTCCAGGAGAAGAAAATTGTGGTCGTTGCCGGTTTCCAGGGGAACGATGCAAATGGGGAAATCACGACCTTAGGACGAGGCGGTTCCGATACGACGGCAGTTGCCATCGCTGCAGCGCTGAATGCGGATAGATGCGATATTTATACGGATGTAACGGGTGTTTTCACTACGGATCCACGCTACATAAAAGCCGCGCGTAAACTCCAATCCATTTCTTATGATGAGATGCTGGAACTTGCCAACCTAGGGGCGGGCGTCCTTCATCCAAGGGCTGTAGAATATGCAAAAAATTATCAAATTCCGCTTGTAGTCCGTTCGAGCATGGAGAGAGAATCAGGAACGATCATTGAGGAGGAAGCAACTATGGAAGAAAACTTAATTGTACGCGGCATTGCTTTTGAAGACAGTATTACAAGGGTCACAATATATGGATTGCCCCAATCACTTGGTGCATTATCCACAATTTTCACGACACTTGCGAAAAACCGGATTAATGTGGACATCATCATTCAAAGCATGACAGCCGAGGATACGACCAATCTATCATTTTCCACAAAAAGTGAAGATACGCAAGCGGCCTTGATCGTACTGGAAAACAATAAGGAACAATTGTCATTCGACCGAGTCGAAACGGAGGGCGGATTGGCCAAGGTGTCCATCGTCGGATCTGGTATGGTTTCCAATCCAGGAGTGGCTGCCGAGATGTTTGAAGTGATGGCCAATACAGGCATCCAAGTGAAAATGGTCAGCACATCTGAAATTAAAGTCTCGACTGTCGTCAATGAAAAGGAAATGGTGAAGGCGGTCGAATCTCTTCATGAAGCATTTAAACTTGGGCAGCATGCAAATGTGCTAGCTTGAGAGTAAGGAGTCCAATAAAAAACAGACTTCCGGTAAAAAGGGTAAGTCTGTTTTAAGGGCTCATTAGATTTGATCTCTGGGATCCCATTGAATGGTGAATATCACTTTTTTTGCGCGGCGTTTGATTTCTTCCGTTGATTCGCTTAGGAACTTTTTTTGCAGTGTAAACTGCTCGGCAAGGAAACCGGCTTCAAGTTGGAAGTGACAGTCAGGATGTAAATCCATACGGCGGCTGATTATTTCACCCGTCAGTGATAATTCCATCTGGTTTTTCGTATACTTCATGATTTCCAGGGTGCCCCATCCCGCGCTCTGGAAAAATTCAATAACTTCTTGATCGCCATTTAATGGGAATTTACGTGCTAACTGTTTACCTGCCCAATAGAGGATTTGATTAGAGTCTTTTCCGAGAATATCGTTCAATAGAACTTCTCTGATTAATTCGTATCCGAAAGCTGGAACTTGGAATTCTTCAGTTTGAATTTCCTCAGCTGGAATCTCTTCTTCTATCGCAGCAGCAATATTTTTTTTCATAGTTTATCGCCTCTTTCTGTTAATCTATTATAAACGTTTTTCTTTTGCAAATTATACTGTTTTTTATTTATTTAAATAACAATTGGGAAAAAATGATAAATTATACCGAGATATTAATAGTTTAATTAGTAATTTCTCCAAAATATCTTCTTGATGAATAAAAAATAGACAATTTAATCCAATAAAATCTATTCTGAAAAAGAGAATTCTTGTATCCGTTTTCTTGACGCACATAGAAGTCAGGAGTAAAATGGACATGTCACATAATTGTAAACGGAAGTATAGGGGAGTTTTCTGACTCTATACTTTATTTTCACGCGGAGATAAAAGGTAGCCACCAGTTTATCTTTGCATGATTTTTCACAAATTAAGGGGGGGCACTTAGTGGCAAAAAATCGTGAGTTTGGGAATCGTAGACTTCATTCACTACTTGGAGTTATTCCGATCGGGCTGTTCTTGTTGGAGCATTTAGTTACCAACTATATGGCAACAAAGGGACCGGAATCATTTAATTCAGCAGCACATTTCTTAGAAAGCATACCGTTTCGTTATTTCCTGGAAATCTTCATCATTTTCTTACCTTTGATTTATCATGCTGTTTACGGGATTTATATCGCGTTCACGGCTAAAAATAATTTAGGTAGATTTGGGTTTTTCCGAAATTGGATGTTCTTTTTACAACGTCTAAGCGGAATCATTACGTTGATTTTCCTTGTTTGGCATGTATGGTCAACTAGGATCCAAGTAGCTATGGGTACAGAGGTTGACTTTGACATGATGGCAGAGATTTTCTCTAATCCATTTATGATTGCATTTTATTTAGTTGGGGTCATTTCGACAATTTTCCACTTCTCAAATGGATTATGGTCATTTGCAGTGAGCTGGGGTCTGACAATTTCACCTAAATCACAAAAAATCATGACTTACGTTACTTTGATCATTTTCGTTCTTCTTTCTTATGTTGGAGTAAGTGCAATTTTCGCTTTCGTATAAGAAGATGGGGTTCATTTATAATTGTTAGGAAAAACATAGCTTTGCTAATGGAAATAAGGGAGTGACAGAATTGGGTAAAGGTAAAATTATTATCGTAGGTGGAGGTCTAGCTGGGTTAATGGCTACGATCAAAGCAGCAGAGCTGGGACAACAGGTTGATTTATTTTCTTTAGTACCTGTTAAACGCTCTCACTCAGTTTGTGCCCAAGGCGGAATCAATGGGGCAGTAAATACAAAAGGTGAAGGGGATTCTCCATTTATCCACTTTGACGATACAGTTTATGGCGGAGACTTCTTGGCTAACCAACCGCCGGTTAAAGCGATGTGCGATGCAGCACCGTCAATCATCCATATGTTTGACCGTATGGGCGTTATGTTCAACCGTACTCCTGAAGGTCTTCTTGATTTCCGTCGTTTCGGTGGTACTCAACATAGCCGTACAGCATTCGCTGGTGCAACGACTGGTCAGCAATTACTTTACGCATTGGACGAGCAGGTTCGCCGTTATGAAGTTGAAGGCCTCGTAACGAAATATGAAGGCTGGGAATTCCTTGGAGCCGTTATCGATGATGATCAAACGGCACGCGGTATCGTAGCTCAAAACCTGACTTCAATGGAAATCAAATCATTCCCTGGCGACGCAGTCATCATGGCGAGCGGCGGCCCTGGAATCATTTTCGGTAAATCGACTAACTCAATGATCAATACAGGCTCAGCAGCCTCCATCGTTTATCAACAAGGTGTAAATTATGCAAATGGTGAGTTCATTCAAATTCACCCAACAGCAATCCCTGGAGATGACAAACTTCGTCTAATGAGTGAATCCGCTCGTGGTGAAGGTGGACGTATCTGGACATATAAAGACGGAAAACCTTGGTATTTCCTTGAAGAAAAATACCCTGCTTACGGTAATCTAGTACCTCGTGATATCGCGACTCGTGAAATTTTCGACGTATGTATGAACATGAAGCTTGGTATTAATGGAGAAAACATGGTTTACCTGGATCTATCTCATAAAGATCCTAAATTACTTGATATTAAACTTGGCGGAATCATTGAAATCTACGAGAAATTCATGGGTGAAGACCCTCGTAAAGTTCCAATGAAAATTTTCCCTGCCGTTCACTATTCTATGGGCGGACTTTGGGTTGATTATGACCAAATGACTAACATTAAAGGTTTATTCGCTGCAGGTGAGTGTGACTACTCTCAACATGGCGGTAACCGTCTTGGTGCGAACTCACTTCTTTCTGCAATTTTTGGTGGTTCAGTCGCTGGACCGAATGCCGTTAAATATATTGAAGGCCTTGATAAAACTTCAGAATCCATTCCTGCTTCATTGTTTGAAGGCTACGAAAAACAACAACAGGAAAAATGGAATGATGTCATGTCTCTTGATGGTAACGAAAATGCATACGTCCTGCACAAAGAACTTGGTGAGTGGATGACACAGCATGTTACTGTAGTTCGTTACAATGACAAGCTGAAAGAAACGGATAACAAGATTCTTGAGTTGATGGAACGTTACAAGAAAATTAACATCAATGACACGGCAAAATGGAGTAACCAAGGAGCTGCATTCACTAGACAGCTGCAAAACATGATGCAATTGGCTCGTGTAATCACAATTGGTGCGTTAAACCGTGATGAAAGCCGCGGAGCACATTACAAACCTGATTTCCCAGAACGTAATGATGATGAATTCATGAAAACGACAATGGCAACATTCAAAGGCTTAGATCAAGCACCTGAATTCCATTATGAAGATATTGATGTATCACTGATCGCACCGCGTAAACGTGATTACACTACGAAACATTAAAGAGGGGGAGCAAAAAAATGGTTGAAACTAAATCTGAGACTAAAACAGTCCGTTTTATAATCACTCGTCAAGATACACCGGATTCAGCTCCTTATGATGAGGAATTTGAATTAGCGTACCGTCCGAATATGAATGTAATTTCCGCTCTTATGGAAATTCGTCGTAATCCGGTAACTGTACAAGGCAAGCACACTACAGCAATCGCATGGGATATGAACTGTCTTGAAGAAGTATGTGGTGCTTGTTCAATGGTTATCAATGGTAAACCAAGACAATCATGTACAGCTCTTATCGATCAATTGGAACAGCCGGTTCGTCTTGCTCCAATGCGTACCTTCCCTGTTGTTCGTGACCTTCAAGTCGATCGCAGCCGTATGTTCGACTCATTGAAAAAGGTAAAAGCATGGATTCCAATCGATGGAACGTACAATCTTGGACCAGGACCGCGTATGCCAGAAAAGAAACGTCAATGGGCATATGAATTGTCTAAATGCATGACTTGCGGTGTTTGTTTGGAAGCTTGTCCGAACGTAAACAGCAATTCAGACTTCATGGGACCACAACCATTATCACAAGTTCGTTTATTCAATGCACATCCAACTGGTGCAATGAATAAAGCTGAACGTTTAAATACAATCATGTCCGATGGAGGACTTGCAAACTGCGGTAACTCACAAAACTGTGTGCAGTCTTGCCCTAAAGGCATTCCATTAACGACTTCGATTGCAGCATTGAACCGTGATACTGCCATTCAACAATTCCGTAACTTCTTTGGAAGCGACGAAGTTTAATAATGAAAATGAAAGAACCTGTATCTATGGATATGGGTTCTTTTTTTCTCTTTGTTTTTACATTTGGGTGAATTCAATACTTGAACGATAGGGACCGGAAGCCAAATCCATAAAAGATGATAGCTTTGCAAGCCCTCTGAAAAAGCTAAGATCGAAGTGTGAATGGATTTGTGGAATTGGAGGAGGAAATCGGCCACACCCATTGACATCGGCCTCCTGCAAAGGATACTCGTTATGATTAGTGACGTGAGCAATAATCAAAATAAACAGCTTTCAATAGAAAACCCTTTTCATTATCGTTGTTTTCTTATAAAATGAGTGAATAGTCATTCATATTCGAAAGGGAGTGCACAAGTTGAACAGAATATCATATATCGATAATATAACCGAGTGGATCAATGATTTTTCCTTTAAACATGAGATTAAGGTTCGCTTTTCGGAAACGGATATGTTTAGGCACTTGAATAACACGATTCCTTTTACTTATTTTGAAGAAGCGCGGATTGAGTATTTCCAGAGCATGGGCTTTATGAAGGATTGGACCTCGGCTGAAGGTGATGAGATACCGGTTGTTGCAGATCTACAATGTGATTACCTGAAGCAGGTGTTTTTCAATGATCAATTGACAATTCATGTGAAAGCTGACCATATCGGAAAATCTTCTGTAGATATACATTATATGGGAAGCAAACACGATGGTTCAATTTGTTTCACGGGCAGGGGAACGATTGTCCAGGTCTCCAAAGCCACCGGAAAGCCGATACCTTGGACAGAAGAGATGAAGCGGTCGTTGTTGCATACAGAGCTTGAACATACCTAAAAATATTTCGATTTAGACAAGTAAAAGAGTCACTCCCTTGCCCCGGCCAGCATACTATATCTTGACTAAATAGACACCCACTCCGGGTTTTATGCTGGTGAAGGCAAGGAGGGTAACATTACTTGAAGGAGAACGAATTCACTCATAAGCCACTACTCACCAAAAGAGAAAAAGAAGTATTTGAGTTACTAGTACAAGACAAAACAACAAAAGAAATCGCAGGTGAATTGTTTATTAGCGAAAAAACAGTTCGAAACCATATTTCGAATGCGATGCAGAAGCTTGGAGTCAAAGGACGTTCGCAGGCAGTCATAGAACTCCTTCGTATGGGGGAACTTAAGCTTTAATGTGTTGACTCTTAATAAAGACTTATAAATATTTCTCTCCCGTCTAGTTGGCAGCATATAAGGAAGGCCAAAACAATTTGGTTGTTTTGACTTCTTTGGATGCTGCTTATTTTTATGAAGGGGGTTTCATTATGGATTCCGGACAATCAATCTTGAAAATCATTTCACTTTCATCCAAAATGGTAGTATGATAAGTTTCATGAAGTGGGGAGCTGTGTGTATGGATGAAGAGAAGCAGGTTGCTTATGTAGCCGATATTGAGAGGGAATTGCGCTATGTATCGTCATGGATTAAGCAAAGGGGACGGGAAATTCTCAATGATTATAAAATTACCATTCCTCAATTCCTGGCTTTGCAATGGCTTTTTGAAGCAGGCGACATGACGATTGGCGAATTGTCCACGAAGATGTTTCTCGCCTTCAGCACAACGACGGATCTGATTGACCGCATGGAGAAACATCAGCTTGTTAAGCGTGTCAAAGATGAAAAGGACCGGCGTGTGGTTCGTATTCACCTTCTTGACGAAGGGGAACGGATTATCGAAGAAGTGATTAATAAACGGCAGCAGTACTTGAGTGGCGTGTTAGTCAATTTCAACGAATCTGACATCGTGTCCCTCCGAGGGATTCTAGCAAAACTACATCAAGAAATGAAAGAAAAATGAGGCGAGTTTTTTGAAACAACCGATAGGCATCATTGATTCAGGGGTAGGCGGCTTGACAGTAGCTAAAGAAGTCATGCGTCAGCTTCCAAATGAAAATATAATTTACTTAGGTGATACAGCAAGATGCCCTTATGGGCCGAGGACCAAAAAAGATGTCCAAACCTTCACATGGCAAATGACGAGGTTCCTGATGAAGAAGGATATAAAAATGCTGATCATCGCTTGCAATACGGCGACTGCAGCTGTACTGGATGAAATCAGGGCAATACTTCCGATTCCTGTATTGGGTGTCATCCATCCTGGGGCAAGGGCGGCATTGAAAGTTTCTGATTCCTTGCATATTGGCGTTATTGGTACGGAAGGCACGGTAAAAAGCAAAGCTTATGACGACGCACTTGCTTCCATCAATTCCGATGTGAAAGTAGATAGTTTAGCATGCCCGAAATTTGTCCCAATCGTGGAAAGCGGGGAGTTTCAAGGGGGTATCGTCAATAGGGTCGTGGCACAAACCTTGAACCCGCTGAAGAAAACAAAGATCGACACATTGATTCTTGGCTGTACCCATTATCCACTGCTGGGGCCTGTAATCTCTTCCTATATGGGGGATGAAGTACAAGTCATTTCCTCTGGGGAAGAGACGGCCCGTGAGGCAAGTGTCATTTTGGATTATTATAAATTAATCAATAAAAGCAAGCTCCGTCCGGTTCATCGCTTTTATACTACCGGTTCAAGAGATATGTTTGGTTCTATCGCATCGAGCTGGCTCGGTATTCATACCGATACAATCGAAACAATTAAAATTGATCACCTATAAGGCTTCCATTTGGAAGTCTTTTTTTCGTGAAGCGGAAAAATGAAAAAGCATACCGTTTTGTATATAGCTACAAACCTTGATGGATATAACGCCAGAAAAGAATGAAGCATAAGTAGGATTGAAGAGACAGAAGGGGAAGCGGACAATGGATACGATGATTATGGGAAATAAGGCATATTAACAGATTCATCCACTGGCAGAAGGCCCGAAATCCCGTAGAAGGCTTACGAACATGCAGCAGTACGGGCAAATTGCCCAGCTCGATTATCAGAGAGGAAAATAATTGGTCTATTTTCCCTTAGGGCTCGTATAAATAGGAGTACAAACTGTCCTAGGAGTGATTTTATGTCCAATAAATCAAAAGTAACAATGGCTGTGACCATTCTGGCATCTTCTTTTTGGCTTTCAGGATGCGGATTATTTGGCGGTGAAGAGAAAAAGGAAATTGATCCACCAAAGGATATTTCATTAGTCGATGATGAATCTTCATTAAAAGAAAAGAATGATGAAGAAAAGCCTACAACAGATGGAGAAAAAGGCGCTGGTGCTGTTGAATCGAAAACAGTGAAGACAGAGTTATATTTAATTGATAAAAGTGGGTATGTGGTTCCACAGACATTGGAACTTCCTAAATCGGAAGCCGTCGCCAAACAGGCGCTTGATTACCTTGTCGATAACGGTCCAGTCACGGATAAACTTCCGAATGGGTTCAGGGCCGTCATTCCTGCCGATACCCAAATAAGCGTAAACATTAAAGATGGAGTAGCTGTAGCGGACTTTTCGCCGGAGTTCAAAAACTATCAAAAAGAGGATGAACTTAAAATCCTTCAAGCCATTACATGGACCCTGACGCAATTCGACTCGGTCGATAAAATCCAAATGAGAATAAATGGGGAAGATATTTCCGAAATGCCGGTCAATGGCACACCGATAGATGAGAATATCTCAAGATCTTCAGGAATCAATATCGATACGAGTGACGTGGTCGACATTTCGAATTCCAAAGCACTGACCGTTTATTATGTAGGCGGTGACGAGGAGTACTCCTATTATGTTCCGGTAACACGCCGGATCAGCGAAACGGTGTCTGATAATGTAACAGCTGCCGTCCAAGAGTTAACGAAGAGTCCTTCGGGTTCTAACTTGCAAACGGGGTTCATGAGTGATGTAGCTTTACTTGACAAACCTAAAGTGGCAGAAGGTAAGGTCAGCCTAAACTTCAATGAAAATATCCTTGGAAGTTTTAAAGAGAAAAAGGTGTCACAAGAAGTCCTTGATGCCTTGGTCCTTTCTTTAACTGAACAGAAAGGAATTGAAAGCGTTGAAGTACAAGTGCAGGGCAGCGCCGATATTCTTAATGAGGAAGGTAAGAAACTATCTGAACCAGTGGTCCGTCCAGAGAAAGTCAACACAGGTAGCTTTTAAATATATGTAGAAATAAAACAATGAGGCAGCTTGCAGCTGCCTCTTATTTTTTTGCCTCCGCCATTGAATGACCACGCTGTTAGAGAGTGAAAACTAATACCCCTGCCAGGCAATTTCTCGTATCGTGAGAAAGTTTTTACATAAATAAATTTTAAAAAGGGGAAATTACTTTTAATGATGCAATCAATGGGAGGATAGTATGGATCAAAAGGTCATTCAGGCTGTACACATCTATGTTTTAATCATTATGAATACAGGATTCATGGTACATGTACTGCTCCTTCCCAGTATCTTGACCGCCTCTCAACGCGATGCATGGATAAGTGTCATAATAAGTGTTGTTCCTTGTATCGTTTGGACCCTATTTATTTTTTATATTTATAAAAAACTAGATAAAGAAGATATAATCGCTTTTCTAAAAAAATGGTCTACCCCTTTTGTTACCTATATTTTCACTATAGCATTGGGGTTGTACTTTATATTTAACGCCTTCATTACCGTCAAATTTACAGTGATTTGGGCAAAAGCTAATTATACTCATGACATACCAAACATCGTAGTCGTTAGCCTATTCACTTTTATTTGTATTTTTGCAACTTATAAAGGAATACGCACCATAAGCACTTTGGCTCTCCTGTTTCTACCGTTCGTCACTTTTTTTGGGATATTTGTGGGGCTGGGGAATATGAGTAATAAGAATTACGAATTATTGTTCCCGATATTTGAAAGCGGGTATCGCAATACTCTAAATGGTATTTTGTATACGAGTGCAGGATATTTAGAAATTATCGTTTTTTTATTTTTGACTCCTTACCTGAAAGATAAGCTAAAAGCCAAGTGGCTTTTATTAGTTAGTGTAATTTTAATCATGCTTACGTTAGGACCCCTCATGGGAGCGATTGCAGAATTTGGTTCTGTGGAAGCAGTGAAAATGAGGAATCCAGCTTATGAACAGTGGAAGTTATTAAGGTTTGGCTATTATATTACTCGACTCGATTTCCTGTCCATTTTCCAATGGCTTTCAGGTGCCATGATTCGAATAAGTTTATGTTTATTTATAGGATATAAATTAATCTCAAATTCAAAACATCAGAAGTGGATACTGCTTTCCCTATATTCATTAATTGTTATTGGAACGCTAATCCATTGGGATGCTACTTCGTTTTTTTATTTTATATACAAATATTTCTTTCCAATAGGCAGTCTATTTCTTTTAAGTGCGGCAATTATACTGTTATTTCTTGTTTTTAAAAAGGGGAAAGGAAAAGGTGAAACATTATGAAGAAGGGAAAATTGAATGGAACTCCTTCTTACATTGACCAAATCCAAAAATGGTTCGAACATTCCTCTGATGTTGTTTTAAGAACAAAAACTTTTGATAATGAAGGTCGTTATTTGTTGGGATTTTTATATGCGCCAAACTTAGTGGATATGCCATTCATCAATGAAGTGATTCTGCCTACAATATCTAAAGCGGTTCAAGAAAACGGCGAATTAACAATTGATCAATTAAGCAATATCATGGAGATCAATACGCTTAAAAAGGGCTCCGATTTAAAAGAGGGTGTAGAAAGCATTCTTTTTTCAGGAGACCTGATCATTATTAATGAATATTCCAATGAAATTTACCATACCCCATTAGCCAATTCCCCTAAGCGCAGTCCGGAAGAATCCAATATAGAATCTTCCATTCGGGGACCTAGGGATGGATTTGTTGAGAATATATCGGATAACATGTCTTTAATTCGCCAAAGGTTAAAAACGGCATCACTTAAATGTATAGAATATACAATCGGGAAAAGAAGTAAAACTAAAATATTGCTGCTATATATTGATGACATTATCAATCCCTCGATTCTTTTGGATATTAAAAAACGATTGGATTCATTAAAGGCTGATATCATAGTCAGCAGTTACCAAGTTGAAGAACTCTTATATGATAATCAATTTTCCATCTTCCCCTTAATGGAGTATATCGGTCGACCGGACTATGTTGTTGAATCCTTGAATCAAGGGCGCTTTGCCATTCTCGTAGACGGGAATCCCACAGGCTTGATCGGACCAACCAGTATTAATCAGTTACTTTATTCTGCTGATGACGCACATGCAAGCTTTTTTTACATTAGTTTTATTCGCATCATTCGTGTAGTTGCCTTATTTGTAACGGTTACGTTACCGGGATTTTTTATAGCTTTGGTTTCCTATCAATTCGATCAAATTCCCTTTTCGCTTCTTGCGACGATTTCAATCACGAGACAGGGCTTACCCATACCTGCTTCTTTGGAGGCATTCATGATGATCATATTGTTCGAACTATTTAAGGAAGCTGGTCTGCGCCTGCCGAAAGCTGTAGGTCCGACCGTTTCTGTATTGGGTGGATTGATTATAGGGGATGCAGCGATTCGGGCAGGGCTCACTTCACCCTCCATGCTAGTTGTAATAGCTGTTACAGTTCTCTCAAGCTATACCATAATCAATCAGAATATCGCTGGGAATATCGTTCTTATAAGGTTATTCATATTTGCATGTTCAGCATTCCTAGGCTTGTTTGGATTCTTCATGGGAATATTTCTTATCTTGATTGTTGTGGTTTCCTTGGAAAGTTTCGGACAGCCTTTTGTGAATCCATTTTCCAAACCAAATAAATCGGACATGTTAAAAGTCTTATTCAAGCTTCCGTATGGGATGTTAAGGCAGCGGAATCAAGCTCTACAATCCAGTGATAATGAACCGCAAAAGGAGTCGGACAAATGAGAAAGCTAATTGCAGTCATGGTAATTGGCTGTCAACTTTTATTGACGACAGGCTGTTGGGGAATGAAGGAAATTCAAGCTCAAACATATGGATCCGCTCTAGGGATCGATTATAAAGAGGGTGAATTCATCTTATACTTTCAAGCATTGAATTTTGCGGATATAGCAAAACAAGAGGGGGCCACAGCCTTACAAGAAAAAACTGGTGTTGTCATTGGGAAAGGTAAAGGGGAAAGTATCGAAGAAGCATTTACTGAATTAGAACAAAATGCAGCATTGCCACTTTATATCGGGCATGTTAACTCCTTCATTTTAAGTGAGGATGTAATCAATAAGAAAATGAAGGATTTCATTGAATATGTAGGGAAAGAGCCCTTATTGCGATACAATTCATGGCTGTTTGTTACAAACGAGGATATTAAAAAGGTGTTTGACAGTGATAGTTTCTTTAATCTTCCTAACTTATTCACGATCATTCAAAGGCCAGAGACCGTTATTAATGAAAACTATTTCATTTCCCCGTTAAAATTCAGTGAACTGGTTTCGAAATTTTATCAACCGGTTGGTTCCATTTTAATTCCCTCTTTAGTAATAAATGAGCATCATTACTCAGAGGGCGGGAAGGAAAAGAAGATACCAACGTTGAATGGCGGCTATGTTTTATCAAAACAACAATATAAAGGGTTCGTAAGTAAACAAGATTTGATCGGTTTAAAATGGGTTGAAAATAAGGCGACAGTCATGTTTTTTTCCCTGAATAAACAAAAGGTAAGCGTTGAAATCATGGACCCCAAAACAAACATCAAAGTATTGGAACAACAAAAGGAACCCTTATATGATTTAGAAGTTAAAGCAAATGGAATATTGAAACAAAATCTGGACAACTTGGATATGGAAAAAATCGAAAAAAAGGTAGAAATAAAAATCAAGCAAGATATTTTGAAGACATTGGAGACGGGGGGGGAAATCAATACAGACCTTTTTAACATAAGTGAAAAGGCATACAGATACCATGTCAATAAGTGGGATAATAAAATTATTAATTCCTTTGATAAGACTTCAATAAATAACATAAAAGTTAATATCCATCTTGAACATAGTGAAAATTACAAACGTTAGTTTATAAGTTTCAGGTTATTGCAGATGAGGGAGTTGTGTTAGACTTAACTTATCTGGAAAATTCAGCGGCTGTTGTTGATCATGATAGGCAGCGCTGAATCCGTCCGTTGGCACTGGAGAAGAAGCGTCTTTTACATATGAAGAATGACAGCAAATTCTTTCTCTGCCCCAAAAGAGCTCCCGTGCCGATAAAATGAAAAAGGGTGAAATGAAAAATGAAGACAGTAATCATTGCAACGAAAAATAAAGGGAAAGCCAAGGAGTTCGAAAGCTTATTTTCCGCTAAAGGTTATGAAGTCAAAACACTTCTCGATGTACCGGATGCCCCGGATGTGGAGGAAACAGGCACGACCTTTGAAGAAAATGCGATCCTGAAGGCAGAGGCCATTGCCCATCAGCTAGGCCACTTTGTCATCGCTGATGATTCCGGATTGATTGTAGATGCATTGGAGGGCCGTCCAGGCGTATATTCTGCGCGCTATGCTGGAGAGGCCAAGCGTGATGAAGCAAACACGGAAAAAGTCCTCCGCGAACTGGAAGGCGTGCCAAAAGAGGCTAGGACGGCGAGGTTCTATTGCGCCTTGGCACTAGCGTCGCCCAACCAGGAAACGATTACGGTATCGGGAACGATGGAAGGCTTGATCACGGAACAGCCCTCAGGAACGAATGGATTTGGTTATGATCCCATCTTTTTTGTAGAGGAACAGGGCAAAACAAACGCTGAATTGACAAAAGAGGAAAAAAACCAAATCAGCCACCGTGCCAACGCATTGAGGGCCCTAGATGAAAAACTTGATCTATTTCTAAAAAGGGAAGAAGGAATGTGACGATGAAAGTGCTAATAATGAGTGACAGTCATGGCTTAACTCATGAAATCAGCATGATTGCCGACCGTCATAAACAAGAGGTCGCCGCCATGATCCATTGCGGTGATTCAGAGTTGGAGAGAAATGACCCTCACATGTCGGAGTTTTTGGCCGTTGGCGGGAATTGCGACTATGATTCGGCATATCCGGATGATATTGTGGAGAATATCTCAGGCAAGCGTTTCTTCGTAACGCATGGACACCTCTATAACATAAATATGACCTTGATGAATTTAGCGTATAAAAGTGAAGAGGCTGAAGCGGATATTATTTGTTTTGGTCATTCCCACGCTGCAGGTTCCGAATTGATTGACGGCAAGCTCTTCATCAACCCGGGAAGCATACGCCAGCCGCGGGGACGAAAAGAGAAGACCTATGCCATTTTGGAGATTGGAAATGACCAACTTGAAATCATCTATTATGACCTTGAAGGAAAAATCGTTGAGGATCTAAGAAATGCTTATCAAATGGAATGACTTCATGTATAATGAACAGGAAGCGTTTTTCCCCGCTTCCTGGTTCTTAAAAAAAGAAAAAAACTTTTTTTTGAAAAACCGTTGACTTCCTTTTGGTATCCTACTATAATAAGAAGTGTCCTAAGGGAACAGTTAAGGTAATACATAAGTTTTACCGCAACTTATATCATAAACGTCTCAGTAGCTCAGCTGGATAGAGCAACGCCCTTCTAAGGCGTCGGTCGGGAGTTCGAATCTCTCCTGGGACACTAACTAAGCGGTTATAAAGCCCGCTACGACAACCTTCTATATCGTTTAGTGAAACGGTCAGTATAACGGTTATGTAAGAAATTACACCGTATATCGACTTACATTACTAACGATATAGGAGGTTTTTTCGTATGACCAAAAGAAAAGGTATGTTAGATGTAAATGTTGATCTAAAAAATTTATTGGTGGATTTACCTGTTTCTACTTCAACCCCGAATTAAGACCTAAACCAACAGTTGGATATCCTGCGAATCATAATGATTCTTTTTCCATTTCACAGGCTCTAGAGGTCATTACAAGGCAAATGAAGGTAAGTGGCAATAGAAGTCGCACAATTAGCGATTATGTTCTCCATGTAAAGCATTTTCAAAGTGTAACAAATGTACAATATGTAGGTGAGATTACAGCTAACAGCATTTATCAATGGTTGGACAGTATGAATGTTAGCAATCAAACCAAAATTACAATATGCTATTGCATTAGTATTATTTGATGCAGGGTTGAAGAAAGGAAAAAACAGTCATTAACTAATGACTGTTTTTTTCTGCATATTTAATTTTAATGAAAGTTCATTGTTAACACATGGTCGTATTTTACAACATTTAACAATTAAAGATTTTTTCAAAAGTTACACCTAATGTGGCTATGGTGGCGACAAAGCTAGACCAACTTGCTCGGTTCTTCCTGCAGACTGTGCTTGCTGTTGCAAAGATGGAAAGGAATCTCATAATAGAACGCACACAGGAAGGTAAAGTACTTGCGAAGCAACGTGAGATGACGGGAATAAGAAATGAACACTTATTCGTAGAGAATATGAACAAGAAGCAAAGAGCCAAGGTTAAGGAAATACTGACTGTCGGTAATCATTGCTTACTTCATTTGTCGTGAAGGAAAGAGATGAAATCAAGAAAAGACAAGCCGAGGGCAGCGCAGTAGCAAAGAAGAAAGAGTCGTCCAGCCTTAGCATGCGAAGGACTGGGAGAAGTATTACGAGCAGTAAAGTAAAAGAGATACAGCGGGGCAGGTCATGGAATCATTGGGTATGTCTCAGGCAATTCTACTACATCGAGAATTTGGTGATCTAATTGATACATAATACAATCAATGATAACTAAGCAATAGGAGGAAAACAGGAGTGTATAGATTAGATGCAGTCAATAATAGATTAGAAGAAATCCAAGAAACTACTTTCACCGAAAATGATTTGAAAGAGCGGCAACACATCGAAGAGTGGATACGTAAAAGCCCAGATGTATTAGGTGAAGACCTACTGATAATTGCCCATGAATACGATAAATTTGAAGTGAATGAACGGCTAGACCTTCTAGCGATCGATAAAGAAGGTAATTTAGTGATCATTGAAGTGAAAAGAGACGCAACGGGTAGCAATGCCGACTTCCAAGCTCTGAAATATGCTTCATATTGTGCAAGACTAAGTCCAAATGATATTCTGGAGACTTACGAAGAATATGTAAAGGTGAATTCTGCAGTAACTAATGCTAAGGATGAACTGATGGAATTTTTAGAAGTGGAGATCGAAGAGGAATTAAACAGCATCCTTAACAATAGCCAACGGATTATCATAGTTGGAAAAGATATTGATAAGAGAATTCTTTCCGTTTGCACATGGTTGTATGAGAATAGCATTGATATAAAATGTGTAACGATTAAACCTTATAAGTTGGAGGATCAGATCATCTTAGACACAAATCAAATTATTCCACCATATAAGCTTGAGGACTATTATATTAATAAGAAGACTGCAGCTAAAGAACGAAAAATTAGCATAGATCAAGATGTATCAACCTTTTTGCAGGAAATTTCAAACTTCGTAAATACGAAAACGGAATATACGGCTCGCTATGGTGGCAAAAGAGATTACTTTGTCGGACATCAGTTTTTGAACATTCCGTGGAAGTTTGTTTTTGTTTATAAGAAAGACCAAACAGCCTCCGTATTTATTGAGTCTTATAAAAAAGAGGGAACAGACTTAATTCGATCCATTGCTTCTAATCACCTTGAAGAATTAAGAGTGTTATTAGGATGCGAAGTGGAATTAATTAGAGGCTCAAGAAACACAGATCTTTATAAGTTAGTTGCTAAGTTAAACTTCTTTGAGCATCAGTCCTTTGATGAATGTGTCAGTCAGTATACAAACACTTTTGTGAAGTATCAACAGTTCTTAAAAGCCAAAGTTCGTCATTCTTGAAATAAATGGTAGTTGGTGAAATTTAACTGTTTATTTGATGGCTCAAATGTTAAGTCATCACGAGAGACACGTTCTTCACCTTTTTTGTCCCGTGCAGTGGATTTGTTAAGATAACATCAAAGTTAGAACTTCTTGAACAATCTATTTTGTCTAAAGCTTTCCAAGGAGAACTTGGAACAAATGACCCAAGTGAAGAAAATGCTATTGATATTTTAAAAGAATTGCTACAGAACAAGCTAAATAATTGTAAGAAGGCATCCATCTAAATAGTGGATGTTTTTTTATTGTATCAATAGAGAAAGTTGTTTCTAAAGTAGGAGTGCGAGTGTCATTGTATTGGATTAATACTTGAATGATGTAATATACTAGCTAAGCTAACAATGATGTCATTGAGCCTATATAGGTGTTTCATAGGAATGCTTGCCAAATGGTTTGAGTATTTGTTAGTCGTAATTCTAACCCACCTCAAAATATAATATTACTAGTATTGCAATGAGTATTATACTAAGTTATAATAAAAATCACGATTACGGTCTAAGTTCGAAAAGTGACCGTTATACTGAACTGAAGAAAAACAGCGATACGTCTCAGTAGCTCAGCTGGATAGAGCAACGCCCTTCTAAGGCGTCGGTCGGGAGTTCGAATCTCTCCTGGGACACTAACAGAAAAAAGCCAAAACCTTCTAAAGGTTTTGGTTTTTTTACTTTTTCTGAGCTGTTTTAGGTTACCGAGGGAATATGAAATGAACGTAGAAAGAATGCATTTCCTTTTGCATCCATTGAATTAATATTGGTTGTATGCAGAAAAGAAGTTTTTTATTTCGTATTTATCGCAGGTGGATGATCTTTTATGTCGAACTTGTTATGAATAAGGAGATGTTTAAATGAATAAAGATAGATTATTCAAGTTCATTCAAACTTCCACTCGGGGCAATTTCTTTTCAGTCGAAATATCCGAAGATGGAACTAAGGTAGTCCAATTAGCCAAGGAGCTAGAAAAAGAGGGAAGAATCAAGTTGAGGGAATGCTCGCGAAAAGAACAAGGTGTTTATCTGGAAGGAATACTTAAGTTTGTGCCAAGCTAATACTTAATAAGCTTTAACAAAGGACTTATACTACGAATTTCATATGCCCCATAGAAAAAAGGATCCAATCATGGATGCTTCAAACTGCAGACAAACTCGATGAAAATTGAGTTTGTCTGCAGTTTTTTTGGGTTTGTACAATTTGAACGTTACCTCAAGGCACTCGCTTTCCGCGGGCGGTCCGCCCTTGGCGCCTTTGTGCCTGCGGGGTCTCCCCTGAGCGCGCTTTTCTAAGCAGAAGTCTCGCACACCCGTTCCAAAGAAGGCCCCTTGTGTCTACAAACTGAAGCATGATGCTTTTTTTTTATATTTATCAAGTTCTATTTAAGGTTTGGAGCTTTTATCATCTTCTTCACTTAGTTGATTTGTACTTGATTGGGTTTGTAAAAGTATTTCATAATCGTATAACGTAATTCTGGCAGTGATGCCTTGAATTGTTCCGATAAATGATGAAATGCCAAATGGTTATGGTTTGGTTTGAAGAAACAATCTGTTCGTGTTCATCTTTCAATGATATATCCTCCTCTAAAAGCTTTATCGCTCTTATACAGCATATTATTTAGATAGGCTCTTTTCGTAAAGATTGTTGTTTTTAAAACGAAACTATTTAAGGTTGATTGGAGCGGAAGTGCGAGACTCCTGCGGGAGCAGCGGGACAGGTGAGACCCCACAGGCGTTTACGCCGAGGAGGCTCACCGCCCGCCCCGCGGAAAGCGAGCATCTGGAGGGGAATCAACCACAACTCACTACCTGGTAAATAGCAACAAAGTATGTGAAAACAGCCTTTAGATAAGATAGATGAAGGCTATATTTCGACATTTACGCTCCACCATTATTAATTGCATTATAGCGGAATAGTACCAGGGGGATCATTAACTTGATTGAATGGTGAAAGGTCCATCTCCCGGCTCCCTGAAATTTTGTTCACTACCCTGCCACCCTCGTTTTATGAATCCCTTCCGACTTTCAAGAATGCTGGTATAATCCGTATATCCTTTGGTGCAATTATAAAAAAAACCGTAAAAACATTGACATAATTCAAACAAATTAATATTATGTTTAGTATATTATAAACTTTATGAGGAAGTGTTTGGTTTTATGAAGGACGCTGAAATGTTTTGGAGCGCATCCCAAGATGAGCTTAAACAAGGGTATATCGAAGAAGGGAGCCAGTATATTTGTTTACTGTGCGGACTTGCAATTGAAAAGGGAATAGTATATCCGGAAGATGGGGTTCTTTATGAAGCTGAGAGGTATATGCGGATTCATATTGAGCGTGCACATCGTTCCGTTTTTGAATACTTGATTGATCTGGATAAAAAACTTACAGGTCTTACGGACCACCAAAATCGCCTTCTTCGCCTTTTTTACCAGGGGAAGAATGATGCTGAGGTTCAGGAGGAAATGGGGATTGGAAGTTCTTCCACAATTCGTAACCATCGCTTTGTGTTGAAAGAGAAAGAGCGGCAGGCTAAGTTGTTTTTAGCCATGATGGAACTTTTGAAAGATAAAGATGAATATGCGCCGGCGTTCATCCCCCTTCATCAAAAAGCAAGGATGGTCGATGATCGTTATAACGTTACCGAGGATGAAAAGATTACTGTGCTGAAAAAGTATTTCCCTAAAGGCAGTCAGGGTGGATTAAAGTCTTTCCCGCCAAAAGAAAAACAAAGGCTAATCATTCTCCTGGAAATTACGAAGCGTTTTGAAAATGAGCGAAAATACGAAGAAAAAGAAATCAATCAAATATTGGGTGCCGTTTATCATGATCATGTTTTATTGAGAAGATATTTAATAGAATATGGATTCTTGGATAGGATGCCTGATGGAAGCCAGTATTGGCTGAAAAAATGATGACTGGAGGCAAGGAAGATGGATCGTAAAAAAGAATTGAAGCAATTATATAAAGAAACGAAGGTTGAAGCGGGTGTATACCAAATAAGAAATACGGTAAATAATAAAATCTTTATCGGCAGCACCAGAAATTTAAAGACGTTGAAGGGTAAACAATTTGAATTGGAAATGGGAACGAACACCAATAAAGTGCTGCAAGGTGAATGGAATCAATATGGGAAAGAAGCTTTTTCTTTTGAGATACTGGAGGTATTGAAGCCGAAAGAAACAGGATTTTTCGATGCAAAACGCGAATTGAAAAAACTTGAAGAAGTGTGGATGGAAAAAATACAGCCATATGAGGAACGGGGATACAATAAAGCGAAATCCAACTGACTTATCTCTCCGAATTCCTGGTTCTCGATTTAGCGTTAACACATCTCGTCTCATAATTTAAATTAGATGAATTACGTATTATAGCTGATGGTAATATTTAGTGTTTACGATTAGGTGGTGCTGGGATGGAGAATGGAGATGGATATTTAAGAGCAAAAAAAAGGGTGGAAAACCTTAAGGCATTTTCATTCATTTAACGGTGTCACCTATTGTCGGATCCTGGTTATTGGGGGTTCCTTTATCCATTTGGAGGGTGGAGGATTGGAGTTCTGGTGCATGGCATAGCAATCTTTGCACATGGGAGCTTTACGTCTTTAGTGGGAAGATAGAAAGATAAAAGAATACATGGAAAAGGATAAAAAGGACAGCTGAAAATGGGATATTCAAAATAGGGAGTCATTATGGCTCTTTTTTTCGTGGGAAGATAATTATGATATCTCACTTGTTGTTGGTTTTTAAATGGTTTAAGCTATTAGTGAGGGGTCCTGTTTGTAAAACTTAGGGGGAACCCTTGAAGGACCTTCTCTAAATACATCATTTTTAGGAGTTGCGAATGAAAAAAATAGGATGGACCATAACGGGGATAGGGACAATCATTGCACTGGGTGCCTTGCTTTATCCTTTGGATGTTATTGATAAAACACAATGTATATATTTATTGCTTGGCGGCGCAGGCCTAATGTTTGTCGGGTCTATGTTCAGGGCCATGTCGTTCCTTAAGAGATGACTGATAATGAGAGGCCCGAGTCCTGAAGGCGGCGGATTAAGATGTGTTACGAGTCTTTCACATCAGTTACATAAGAATTGATTCAAAAATGTTCAATTAAGGTGATGACATGGAGAAAAATCAATTGAAATATGCTCAGCAGCATCTGGCTAATGAACGCACCTTTTTGGCGTGGATAAGAACGGTGATTGCGATAGTGGGGGTTGGCTTTCTCACGACGAGCCTGCATTTTACGATTGGTGTGCATCGGGATGCCCGAATAGACTTGATCAGTATCATACTGGGGATGTTTGCATGTGCATTGGGCCTTGTGATTACGGTGCTGGCGACGTTCGGTTATCTGCAGAAGAAGCGGCAAATCAATGAAGGGACGTTTCGGCCCTCGAGTGCGCACGTAATTCTCATCGCTGTTTTTATGGTCATATTGTTATCGATCATTATTTTATATTTTCTGTCCATAAAAGTATAACGCTCTGCCCTATCCTATATAGGGCAGTCGGTTTGTCGACAAAAGGGGTTCGGAATGTATTAATTCCGAACCCCTTTTGATATTTCTTGGAATTTTTCTCAAGATTAAGAGCTTAGGTCTCTACGAGCCCACTATGTTAGGCCATTTTTGGACCTTGCCATGTCCAATTGGCCATCTTCTTTACATTCATGGCAGCGAAAGTAAGCATCGCCTGCATCGACAATTTTTTAAGTCCCCTTAAAGCAGTCCAACGCATCCCATGCTTTTCTTTTGCATCTGCGAATACACGCTCAATCGTTTCCTTGCGTTTCGCATAGATAGGTTTTACATCTTGATGATGACGCAGGTGATCTGCTTCTTCCATATTTTCTTGCCAGATATGGCGCGTCACCACTTTTTGATGGTCTTTGCTTTCTGTACACTGTGATAAAAATGAACATGTCTTACAAATGTGTTTGGGAGATTTGTACTCACGATATCCCTCTTTATTTGTTGTTGAGTACTTTAAAATTTTAAAACAAAAAAGACTGCAGGCAAAAGGGTTATATCTAATTGTTAAAACAAAGTTGATTGGAACGGAAGGGACGAGACTCCTGCGGGAAAAGCGCGTCCAAGGGAGACCCCACAGGCGCAAAGGCGCCGAGGAGGCTCCCCGGACCGCCCGCGGAAAGCGAGTGCCCTACGTTCTAATCAACGTTCGAATTTTTAAAACCCTCAAAAAAAACTGTAGACAAACTCGATTTTCATCGAGTTTGTCTACAGTCTGTCTGCCCTATCCTATAAAGGGCAGTTTTTTAGTTTCTGCTATTTACTTATTCTAACACCATCATGGAAAGATTCCTTCCATTTATTAGTTGCAATAAAAAAACAGAAGCTTGAAAAACTTTGAATTACATTATGGTTGTGCAAGAGTAAGAAAAACCTTGTTAAAAGATTTCATGCAGTACGAACACCTCAGTTTCAGTGAATTCTAGGCTTTACGGGAAATATATCTTCGGAAAATCGTCTCGGAGTTAGCTGGAAAATCAATCATGATTTCCAAGTCATGTCATTTACCTACCTTGGATCATTTTTTATCATCCCTCTTTTATTTGTAAGTAAACTTCACATAGCAATAATTTGAGTAAGCTTTAAATATTTGGTTAATTTCCATTTTGTGAGATATGATAAAAAGGAATTAAAAGGAGGTCATCGAGATGGTGGATATCAAAAAAGGTGAAAGTTCTTTTTTTGTCGAAGAATCTGGCGAGAAACTGGCAGAAATCACATTTTTTAAATCAGGTGATGATGAAATCACAGTTGATCATACCGTAGTTTCTGACAAGCTTCGCGGGCAAAAGGTAGGAAATGCCCTTGTCGAAAAGGTAATAGGATTCGCCCGTGAGGAAAAACTTAGAATTGTTCCAGTATGTTCGTTCGTTCAAAAACAGTTTGAAAAAAATGCAGAATACGAGGATGTTTTGGCTAAATGAACCAGGGGGCTGGACACTTGGGTTGGATTATATCCTCCTGTGTTCAGCCCTTTTGCATGATGGGAAATCCAGCACCCCTTCCATTTCTTCTGGTCATATATTTAGATAATGCGCCTTGCCGTCTGCGGCAAGGCGCATTAAATATAGGGGAGGCGCCAGAATGGCTATCAAATTACAAACCTTGTTGAATCGCGCAAAGGGGAACACGGGAAGTAAAATGGACCCGGTCGTGAACGAGTCGATACTTGAAGTGGTTAAATTAGCTTATGAAGCGGGGATATTTGTTCAAATCACGGCTGGTTACCGATGTTTCTTTATGAATAAGGCAGAACGAATAAATCAAAGCCGATCGTGACATATGCCAGAGCGGGCCAACCCTTGCATAACTATGGACTTGCTGTAGATTTTATCATTGTTAGTGATGACGGCGAGCGGGCATTGTGGACAGAGGAAGAAAAGTGGACAAGAGTACCAGCCATGGCAAAATCCCTGGTATTTGTTTAGGGGGGATTTTGAATCGTTCCGGGATTTTCCGCATCTTGGGATGTCGGGCGGTTTATCTACGAGAGATCTTCAAAAGGGATTTAGGCCAAGTATTTATCAAGAGTTGCGTTAACGCCCCTTTTCATAAAGGAGATTGACAGTTAGAAATGAAGCCAAAAGGAATAATGGGTGATTCCGCATATGAGTGGGTAATGGAAATACATGGATGCGTAATTGGAGTTTCTGATGAATAAGTTTTTTATAAATTTAAAATTCTAACTCTGAAATCTAACATTTTTAAAAATTAATAATTGAAATAACTTATTTATAGAATGTGGTCATGATAGGTATGTAAGCGTATACAACAAAACTCGCAATTTAGAATTATCAAAAAATTCTCAAAAACCTGTTGACTACTACATGAAATACACGTAAGATAATCACAAATACAAGACATCAAACATAAGCGTTTCGAAAAATATGAATAATGCGAAAAACATTGAAGAGGATAAGTAGTCTTTTAAAAAGGCAGTCACAGAGAGCCGGGTAGCTGAGAGCCGGTATTGTCCCAAAAGATGAACTCACCTTGGAGTTTCAGCTTGAACGTCAGACTAGTAGGGCTGAACGGGTGCGTACCAGTACCCGTTACCAAAACAGAGAATAGTGTAGACTATTCAAAGTGCGCATGGAGTTTCATGCGAAAAAGGGTGGTACCGTGGAGTGGCTCATCAAGCCTTTTCACCCCTTTAACTTGCCGAGTGCAAGTACATTTGGGGTGAAAAGGCTTTTTTGTATGCCTTAAAAGCTGAAAATTCTGAATCTTGGGAAATTATTTTATAGGAAAGTGAAGGGGGTATTAACGAAATGACACAAAAATCAGTGGTCGCTGATCGGAACGGTGGAAAGACACATTATAGTGGTGCCGAATTTCTGCTGAATGCATTGAAAAAGGAAAATGTTGAAGTCATCTTTGGATATCCGGGTGGTTCCGTATTGCCGATTTATGACAAGCTTTACAGTTCAGAGCTTTTTCATATTTTGACAAGACACGAACAAGGTGCGATCCATGCAGCGGAAGGATACGCCAGGATAACCGGCAAGCCGGGGGTGGTCATAGTCACATCCGGTCCAGGGGCGACGAACATTGTCACTGGTTTGGCTGATGCAATGATCGACTCATTGCCGCTTGTGGTTATTTCGGGTCAGGTCGCTACCAGCGTAATTGGTTCAGATGCATTCCAGGAAGCGGATGTACTGGGGATCACTACACCGATTACAAAACATAATTACCAGGTAAGAAAGCCGGAAGACCTCCCGCGCATTATAAAAGAAGCTTTTTATATCGCTTCAAGCGGCAGGCCTGGCCCAGTATTAATTGATATACCTAAAGATATGGCCATTTTAGAAGGTGCATACACGGATGAGGAGCCAGAAATGGATCTCCCTGGTTATCAGCCGACGACCAAGCCGAATTACTTACAGATCAGAAAGCTTGTTGAAGCCGTAAGTGGAGCGAAAAGACCGGTCATTCTTGCAGGGGCAGGCGTCCTGCATGCGAAGGCATCTCACCTATTAAAGGACTATGTCGAGCAGCAAGGCATTCCCGTCGTCCACACTTTATTGGGTCTTGGAGGTTTTCCGGCGGAACACCCCCTCTTTATCGGAATGGGTGGTATGCATGGCTGTTTTGCAGCAAACATGGCGTTATCGAAATGTGACCTATTAATCAATATCGGTGCCAGGTTCGATGATCGATTGACTGGAAATCTAGCGAAGTTCGCACAGCATGCAACGGTGGCCCATATCGATATTGATCCAGCGGAAATCGGTAAAAATGTACCGACGAAAATTCCAGTTGTCGGAAGTGCTAAGGAAGCACTGACGGAGTTAATCGCACAAAATGGCAAGAAGCCGGAAATTGAAAAATGGACCACACAGCTGACTGCATGGAATGAAGAGTTCCCATTGCGTTATACACATGAAGAAGGTGTGCTGAAACCACAGCGGGTCATCCAGATGCTTCATGAAAAAACGAAAGGGGAGGCCATTGTTACGACGGATGTTGGACAGCATCAAATGTGGGCAGCGCAATACTATCCGTTTAACAAACCGAATTCATGGGTCACTTCCGGTGGACTCGGAACGATGGGCTTTGGCTTACCTTCGGCTCTCGGAGCACAACTGGCGAATCCGAAAGCGACGGTGCTTTCCATATCGGGAGATGGCGGTTTCCAGATGTGCCTGCAAGAACTATCGGTCATTGCCGAAATGAATCTGCCGATCAAAATCATCATTGTCAATAACGGGGCACTCGGGATGGTAAGGCAGTGGCAGGAACTCTTTCATGATAACCGTTTCTCACACAGTATTTTTCAATCGCATCCGGACTTTGTGAAATTAGCCGATGCTTATGGAATTCCGGGTTACAAGGTGACGACGGAGGAAGAAGCCAGCAACTGCCTGGATGTAGCGTTAGCGACAGATGGTCCGGTATTAATCGATTTCCGTGTAAAGCAAAAAGAAAATGTCTTTCCGATGGTAGCACAAGGAAAAGGGCTTGATGAAATGGAAGGAGTTTAATCAATGAAAGGAATTCTAAGCCTCACCGTGAACAACCGGCCAGGCGTCCTGAATCGGATTACGAATCTGTTCACGAAAAGAAATTATAACATTGAAAGCATGGCTGTCGGCCCATCCGAGCAGGAAGGCATTTCAAGGATGACCTTCGTGGTCGATGTTGATGACGAAACAGTCGTTGAACAGATCACCAAGCAATTAAACAAGCAGATCGAAGTATTGAAAGTATATGATATTACGAATCAATCCATTGTGGCGAGGGAACTTGCACTCATCAAAATATTGGTGACAACACATACCCGAGCTGAGATTTATTCAGTCATCGAACCCTTCCGTGCATCAGTAATTGATGTCAGTAAAGATAGCGTGACCGTCCAAATCACTGGGGAATCGGATAAAATCGAAGCCTTCATCGAACTGATCAAGCCATATGGCATCAAGGAATTGGCAAGGACAGGGACAGCCGCCATCCCGCGTGGAATGCAAATAGCACACGCCAAGAGCGCAACAATTGTATAAAAAAAACAAAAACAATAATGAAAAGAAAAGGGAGATGTAATTATTATGGCAAAAGTATATTATAACGCAGAAGCAAACGAGAATTTTTTCAACAATAAAAAGGTAGCGGTCATCGGATATGGTTCACAAGGACACGCACACGCACAAAACCTACGTGACAGTGGTGTAGAAGTAATCATCGGAATCAGGAAAGGTAAATCCTTCGATAAAGCGGTGGAAGACGGGTTCAATGTTTACACAGTTAAAGAAGCCGCTGAACAGGCAGACGTAATCATGAACCTTTTACCTGATGAAACTCAGCCGAAAGTATACCAAGAAGAAATCAAACCGGTATTGCGCGCAGGTCAAGCGTTAATGTTCGCACACGGATTCAACGTCCATTTCAATCAAATCGTTCCTCCGGCAGATGTGGATGTATTATTAGTCGCTCCAAAAGGTCCGGGACATCTTGTTCGCCGTACATATGAACAAGGTGCAGGGGTGCCGGCATTGTTCGCCATCTATCAAAATGTTACGGGTGAAGCAAGAGAATTGGCACTTGCGTACGCTCGGGGAATCGGTTCTTTAAGAGCTGGCGGTTTGGAAACTACTTTCCAGGAAGAAACGGAAACGGATCTATTTGGAGAACAGGCCGTACTTTGCGGCGGATTGACTTCCCTTGTGAAAGCTGGTTTCGAAACCTTGACAGAAGCTGGATACCAGCCGGAAGTGGCATATTTCGAGTGTTTACATGAACTTAAATTAATCATCGACCTTATGTATGAGGGTGGAATGGAAAACATGCGCTATTCCATTTCTGACACAGCTCAATGGGGAGATTTCGTTTCTGGACCACGCGTTGTGACGGAAACTACGAAAGAGGCCATGAAAGCGATCTTGAAAGACATCCAAGACGGTGAGTTCGCTAAAGGATGGATCTTGGAAAACCAAGCGAACCGTCCAGTCTTCAATGCTATCAATAATCGTGAAAACCAACATCAAATCGAAGTGGTTGGCCGTGAATTAAGAAAAATGATGCCATTCGTAAAACCTCAACAAAAAGAGAAAGAAGTGGTAGCCGTTGCGAAAAATTAATATATTTGAAACTACGCTTCGAGATGGGGAGCAATCAGCCGGTGTGAATTTGAATTTTACCGAAAAGCTTGAAATTGCTTATCAGCTTGAAAGATTGGGTGTTGATATTATCGAAGCCGGTTTTCCGGCAGCATCCAAAGGGGATTTCAACTCCGTACAGGAAATCGCGCGCAAAATTAAAAACAGCTCTGTTACGGGGCTGGCGCGTGCTGTAAAAGGAGATATTGATGCAGCTTGGGATTCATTAAGGGACGGGGCGGAACCGAGATTGCATACGTTCATCGCCACTTCGCCCATTCATCGTGAATATAAGTTAAAAATGTCGAAGCAGCAAGTGATTGAAAAGTCGGTTGAAATGGTTAAGTACGGAGCAGCGCGTTTTCCGATCGTGCAATGGTCTGCAGAAGATGCAAGCCGTACGGAACTTGACTATTTGGCTGAAATCGTTGAAGCGGTCATTCAAGCTGGTGCTAAGGTCATTAATATCCCGGATACTGTAGGGTATGCAGCTCCAATCGAATACGGAAACATTTTCAGATACCTTCGTGAACATGTTCCTTCTATTGATAAGGTTAGCTTATCTGCACACTGCCATGACGATCTTGGAATGGCAACGGCCAATTCATTGGCTGCCATCGAAGGCGGGGCTACACAAGTCGAAGGCACAATCAACGGCATTGGTGAACGTGCTGGAAATGTGGCACTTGAAGAGGTGGCTATGGCACTCTACATCCGTAAAGATTTCTATCAAGCGGGAACGGGCCTTGTATTAAATGAAATTAAAAGGACCAGTGACCTGGTCAGCCGCCTTACGGGAATGCAAGTTCCTGCTAATAAAGCCATAATAGGCGCCAATGCTTACGCACATGAATCTGGCATTCATCAGGATGGCATGTTAAAAGAAAAAACGACATACGAAATCATATCACCTGAACTCGTCGGAGTTTCGTCCAATTCACTTGTTTTAGGGAAGCATTCAGGACGGCATGCTTTTAAAGAAAGGTTACAAGAGTTGAATTTTACGGTAACGGATGAGGAAATGAACTCATTATTCGTTCAATTCAAGGAATTGGCCGATAATAAAAAGACCATGACTGATGAAGATATCGTGGCACTGGTGCTTGAAGAGAAAGCGACGGATATCAGTTTCTATGACCTGATTTCTTTCCAGATTTCCCACGGTACACATCAAGTTGCCACAGCGACGGTTACACTGAAAAAAGGCGATAATGAAGAGATTCAGGAAGCGGCTACAGGGGCAGGAAGTGTTGAAGCCCTCTATAACACGCTTGAAAGATGTTTGGGCAGTGAAATCAACTTACTGGACTATCGAATTCAATCGGTGGGTGGCGGTATGGATGCCCTTGCTCAGGTTTTTGTGAAAATTGATTATAACGGTGTGGAAACGAGCGGCCGCGGTCTTGATCAGGACGTCTTGGAAGCATCTGCCAAAGCGTATTTGAACGCTGTGAACCGTGTGATCATCATGAAGGAACTGGAAGAAAAAGCAGTATTACAATAGGAAGGGGAGATTTCGATGAAAAGGAATATTGCGGTGCTTCAAGGAGATGGCATCGGGAAAGAAGTAACAAGAGGCGCTGTAGAAATCCTCGAAGCCGTTGCCCAAAGATATGGACACGATTTTGAATTTCAATATGGTGAGATTGGAGGCGGGGCCATCGATAACACAGGCTCCCCCTTGCCGGATGAAACAGTGGAGATTTGTAAAAACAGCGATGCGGTATTATTGGGTGCCGTTGGAGGACCTAAGTGGGATGACCAGCCTGCACACCTAAGACCGGAACGTGGTTTGTTGAAAATCCGAAAAGATTTGAATCTTTATGCTAACATCCGTCCAATCAGCTACTATTCCAGCTTGTCGGAATCTTCTCCTCTTAAAAAGGAATTCATTGAAGATGTTGATTTCGTGATTGTCAGGGAACTAACTGGCGGCCTGTATTTCGGTAAGCCAAGTGAGCGCGTTGAAAGAGAAGGGAAAGAAGCTGTCGTCGATACCCTTTTCTATCAGAAAAGCGAAATGAAGCGCATCATTGAACTTGCTTTTGAATTAGCATCGGAACGCAAGAAAAAAGTAACATCCGTGGATAAAGCGAATGTTCTTGAATCTAGCAGGATGTGGCGTGAAACGGCTGAAGAAATCGCCAAGGGCTATCCGGATGTAATCCTTGAACACATGCTTGTGGATAATGCAGCCATGCAACTGATTAAAAACCCGAAACAATTTGATATTATCGTGACGGAGAATATGTTCGGTGATATTTTAAGCGATGAAGCGTCTGTATTGACTGGCTCGCTTGGAATGCTTCCTTCCGCCTCCATATCAACGGAAGGGCCTAATCTATATGAACCGATTCATGGCTCTGCTCCTGATATTGCGGGCAAAAACTTAGCTAATCCAATTGGGACCATTTTATCAGCGGCGTCCATGCTGCGTTTGTCCTTTGGCTTGGAAGATGAGGCACATGCCGTTGAGCAGGCAGTGGAAACGGTCCTTGATTATGGTTTGAGAACAGGCGATATCGCAAATGGCCAACCAATTATTACGTCTACTTCAGAGATGATTGCAGAAATAAAAGCCAATCTTTTAGACCAGGAAGCCATTTCCAATATCATGGGAGCTTACGCATAAACTTCTTTCACGGCCTAATATTAGGCCGTGTTTTTTAAAAAAATATAAGATTGATCGAGGTGGGATAAGATGGGAAAGTCGATAATAGAGAAAATATGGGATCGTCATATTGTAAATGAAGAGGAAAATAAACCGGATTTGATTTATATAGACCTTCAATATATTCATGAAGTGACATCTCCGCAAGCATTTGAAGGATTGAGATTAAAAGGACGCACAGTCAGGAGACCAGACCGTACTTTTGCGACAATGGATCATAATGTACCAACCGTTAATCGCTATTTCATCGAGGATGATATTGCTAGAAAGCAATTAGAGGCACTAGACCAAAACTGTAAGGAGTTCGGTATCCGCCTGGCTGATTTGGACAGCCCGGAACAAGGGATCGTTCACGTTATCGGGCCGGAATTAGGGCTTACACAGCCAGGGATGACGATTGTATGCGGTGACAGTCATACTTCCACACATGGTGCGTTTGGATCGATTGCGTTTGGAATCGGTACGAGTGAAGTTGAGCATGTTTTGGCCACACAAACCCTTTGGCAAACAAAACCGAAAACATTAAAGCTTGAGGTTAATGGCAAACTTGGACACGGTGTGATGGCGAAAGATGTCATTTTATATGTGATTTCTAAATTTGGCGTCGATTTCGGCACTGGGCACATCATTGAGTATTGCGGGGAAGTTTTCCGGGATATGTCGATGGAAGAGAGAATGACGGTTTGCAATATGTCGATTGAAGGCGGGGCAAGGGCGGGGCTGGTTGCTCCTGATGAAACAACCTTCTCATATTTGAAAGGTCGTAAATATTTGCCGAAAGGAGAAGAGTTCGAGCAATGTGTTCAGGAGTGGAAGTCACTTTCAAGTGATGAGGATGCTGTATATGACCAAGAAATCATTCTTGATGGCAGCCTGATTTCACCTATGGTCAGCTGGGGTACAAATCCTGGAATGGCTAGTGGAGTGGACGGAAAGGTACCTACCTTCGCGGAAGGTATCATGGATTCTAAGGAGCTGAATCGGGCACTTGAGTACATGGGTCTTGAGGAAGGCATGCCAATCACGGATATCCCCGTTCAGCATGTATTCATAGGATCTTGTACGAACTCACGCATTGAAGACTTGCGGCAGGCCGCAGAAATGATCGATGGCAAGACTGTGCAAAAAGGAGTTCGGGCGATGGTCGTTCCCGGTTCACAGAGTGTTAAAAGGCAAGCGGAAGATGAAGGATTGGATGAGATCTTCAAATCTGCGGGCTTTGAATGGCGTGAATCAGGTTGCAGCATGTGCTTGAGCATGAACCCTGATGTGGTTCCAGCCGGAGAGCATTGTGCCTCCACCAGTAATCGGAACTTTGAAGGCAGGCAAGGAGCTGGTGCAAGGACACACCTAGTTAGTCCGGCAATGGCTGCCGCGGCGGCCATTCATGGGAAATTTGTCGATATCAGGAATTCGGAAAGAACTGAACAGGTCCATTAAGAATAAGAATTAACCGGAGGTGCAGAGAATGGAACCCATTACTATTTACAAAGGAAGAGCGGCGGCACTTGACCGTAAAAACGTGGATACGGACCAAATCATTCCAAAGCAATTTTTAAAACGGATTGAGCGAAGCGGATTTGGAGAATTTTTATTCTATAACTGGCGTTTTGATGAGAATGGAAAAGAAAGTCCTGATTTTGAATTGAATCAGCCCCATAATAAAAACGCGTCCATTTTAATAGCAGGTGAAAATTTTGGCTGCGGTTCTTCTCGTGAGCATGCTCCGTGGTCATTGAAAGACTATGGATTCGATATCATCATCGCACCGTCTTATGCTGATATCTTTAAAAGTAATTGCATGAAAAATGGCATGGTCCCCATCGCTTTAACCCAGGCTGAAGTAAAGTATTTAATGGAGAGGGTGTCGGCAACTGATTATGAGTTGACTATCGACCTTCCCAATCAGACATTGAAAGATGGTCAAGGGTTTGAAACAAGCTTTGACATCCATCCATATTGGAAGGAAATGCTTATTAAGGGCTGGGATGAAATTTCGATAACCCTGCAATATGATCAAAAGATTTCTGCCTATGAATCGCAAGAAAAGGTTGTATCGAGTATTTAATTGAAGAATGTCATTTTCCCGTCATCCTTTCATTTGAAAGGATGCGGGTTTTTTTTGAGGAAGCTGGTTAAGACGGAATGGCGTTCATCCGTCCATATAATTTTGTGTTTCCTGCTATTACATGCTAAACTGTTTTTCAAAAAGCGAACGGTGAGGCGGAAAATAGGATGGATAATGAGAACAACCAAAAGAAGGCCGGAGAAACCAAGATTATCGCCTTTCCAAATCTCGGTGAAAGGCTGATTGCAAAAGGGCTTGACGAGCTTGGGAACAGAAACTTTATAGCGGCTGCACAGCTTTTCAGCCAAGCCAGGGAGTATGAGCCCGAAAATGATGAAGTTTGCATGGGGCTTGTAGTCTCACTAGTAGAACTTGAGTATTATGAGGAGTCAAAAGAGTTGTGTATAGAGATGCTGAATAAAGGCATAGGCGACTATTTTCAACTTATCAATATCTATTTGATGGTACTGCTGCAATTAGGCGAGCATCAGGAAATGGTCACGACAATCGAGCTGCTATTTGAAGAGAGCCAAATTCCCTTTGATAAAGAGGAACATTTCGAAAAGATGCTTCAGTTCAGTAAAAGGGCCCTTGAGGATAAAAAGGAAGAAAAGGAAAGGCAAAATCAGCAGCTTGCAGAGGAATTGCAGGAGAATGATCTTTTTGAAGGGAAAATGGATAATGAAATGTTCATGGTCATTTCAAAACTAACGAATATCAATATTCGACCATTTATCCCGGAAATCGTACAATTTCTACAAAATGATGAGGGACACCCTTTCTTTAAAACGATGCTCCTTAACATTCTTATTGACCAGGAATATAACGAGGAAGTGACACTAAGGAAATTCAATCAAACGAAGTCGGTCATACCAAGGGAATTGAAAAGTGTGAAGGAGACGGACTTCTATAAGAAGGTCACCGGCCTGACTGAAGAGGAAATCAGTCAGGAAAATCCGAGCTTATTTGAAATGGTCCATAGTTTGATTGACCGTCATTCCTTTATATTGTATCCCTTTGAACCTGGACCTGAAAGATTTGCGGCGTGGGCAGCAGCCTATCATGCCTTAGCGGAAGAATACATGACTGGGGAAGTTTTTGGGAGTGACTTGGCTGACCTTTATCTGGCTGATGAAGAAACCGTTGCGGATATCCTATCCTATTTAAAAGAAATTGAGGAAATTTCTTATCCCATTATTTAAGCTATTGCTGTTGTAACAGATTAAACCTGTGGTATAATGTAGTGGTTGTAATGTATAATCGTCAGGTTTTGACGATTTCCCAATATTTTTTTTGGGTATATTTGAGGGATGACTTGTTACACTTGCAAAGCATATTCATCCAATGCTTATTATTGAAGTATATAGATTTTTTGGAGGGAAACACATGTCTGTAAAATGGGAAAAACAAGAAGGTAATCAAGGCGTACTAACAATTGAAGTTGACTCTGCAAAAGTAAACGAAGGTTTAGACGCAGCTTTCAAAAAAGTAGTGAAACAAGTAAATGTACCTGGCTTCCGTAAAGGGAAAATGCCACGTCAAATGTTCGAAAAAAAATTCGGCGTAGAATCACTATACCAAGATGCGCTTGATATCATTCTTCCAGATGCTTATGCAAATGCTGTCGAAGAAGCTGGAATCCAGCCTGTAGATCGTCCAGAAATCGACATCGAGAAAATGGAAAAAGGTGAAAACCTGATCTTCACTGCAACTGTAACAGTTAAGCCTGAAGTTAAATTGGGAGATTACAAAGGTGTTGAAGTTGAAAAATTCAATACTGAAGTAACTGACGAAGATGTTGAAAACGAATTGAAAACTTTGCAAGAGAAGCAAGCTGAGCTTGTTGTTAAAGAAGAAGGACAAGCTGCTGACGGCGATACAGTCGTTCTTGACTTTGAAGGATTCGTTGATGGTGAAGCATTCGAAGGCGGAGCTTCAGAAAACCATTCATTGGAAATCGGTTCAAACTCTTTCATTCCAGGATTTGAAGAGCAGCTTGTTGGTCTTGAAACTGGCGCTGAAAAAGATATCGAAGTTACTTTCCCTGAAGAATATCATGCTGCTGAACTTGCAGGTAAACCAGCTGTATTCAAAGTGAAAATTCATGAAATCAAAACTAAACAACTTCCTGAGTTGGATGATGAGTTCGCGAAAGATGTCGACGACGAAGTGGAAACTTTGGCTGAACTTAAAGAAAAAACAAAACATAAATTAGAGCATGACAAAAAACACGAAGAAGAAAACTTCATACAAAACACTGTAATTGGTAAAGCTGTTGAAGGCGCAGAAATGGACGTTCCTGAAGCAATGATTTCAAACGAAGTGGACCGCATGATGAATGAGTTCTCTCAACGCATTCAATCTCAAGGACTTAATTTGGAACTTTACTACCAATTCTCAGGTCAAGACGAAGAAGCTTTAAAAGCACAAATGAAAGAAGAAGCTGAAGGACAAGTTCGTACGAGCCTGACTCTTGAAGCAATCGCTGAAGTTGAAAAACTTGAAGCGACTGACGAAGATGTAGAAGCTGAACTTGGACAAATGGCTACAATGTACAATATGGAAATTGAAGCGATCAAACAAGCTCTTGGAAACTTAGAAGGAATCAAAGGCGATCTTAAAATTAAGAAAGCTATTGACTTCTTGGTAGAAAACAGCAAAACAGTTGACGCAAAATAATTTTTATAAATAAGTAGATTTAAATATTTCCTTAAAAAACAAGGCGCGAGTAATCGTGCCTTGTTTTATACATATTGAGAATTAGTGGAAATTTCAAATATCGGTAAGTTCCTGATTGATTTTTTTTGAATTTCAGTGTAGATTAGTTCTAATACCGCATATACATATTTATACAGCAAATCCTGATTTTAAAAATCAAAAGTTTTGGGCATACTGGTAAAGGGCAAATACATATTGATTGATTATTGTACATATTTACAACTCGGACGCGTGAGCATTTTTGTTACTAAACTTCCTAGAACATGATAAAATGCAAAACATGCTAGGGATTTTGGAATGCTTAAGTAGGTGTGTGCCCGGTTTTTTTACAATCGGGTACCGCTATGTAATAGAGTTGGAAGAGTATTTGAAGGGGTGAACGTACATGTTTAAATTTAATGATGAAAAAGGACAGTTAAAATGTTCTTTTTGCGGTAAAACACAAGAACAAGTCCGTAAACTGGTTGCTGGTCCAGGTGTATATATTTGTGACGAGTGTATCGAGCTTTGTACGGAGATCGTCGAAGAAGAGTTGGGGACTGATGAAGAAGTAGAATTCAGAGATGTGCCTAAACCTATGGAAATCCGTGAAATTCTTGACGAATATGTGATTGGACAAGAACAGGCGAAGAAGTCTTTGGCTGTCGCTGTTTACAATCATTATAAACGTATCAATTCCAATAGCAAAGTCGACGATGTTGAGCTTTCTAAAAGTAACATTGCCTTGATCGGACCGACTGGAAGCGGGAAAACCCTTCTTGCGCAAACATTGGCGCGATTACTGAATGTTCCTTTTGCAATTGCTGATGCGACTTCATTGACAGAAGCTGGATATGTTGGGGAAGATGTTGAAAACATCCTTCTAAAATTGATCCAAGCAGCTGATTATGATGTGGAAAAAGCGGAAAAAGGCATCATTTATATTGATGAAATTGATAAAGTTGCCCGTAAATCAGAGAATCCTTCCATTACACGTGACGTGTCCGGTGAAGGTGTGCAACAAGCTTTATTGAAAATTCTTGAAGGAACGGTTGCAAGCGTACCGCCTCAGGGTGGACGTAAACACCCACATCAAGAATTCATCCAAATCGATACGACCAATATCTTGTTCATCTGTGGCGGTGCATTTGATGGCATCGAACCGATCATCAAACGCCGTCTTGGTCAAAAAGTCATTGGTTTTGGCTCTGACGTGAAAAAGGATGATATTGCAGAAAAAGAATTGCTTTCAAAAGTTCTTCCTGAAGACTTGCTTCGTTTCGGTTTAATTCCGGAATTCATCGGGCGTCTTCCGGTAATTGCGACTCTTGAGCAATTGGATGAAGCTGCTTTGATTGAAATCCTGACAAAGCCGAAAAATGCCCTTGTTAAGCAATATCAAAAATTGCTTGAGCTTGACGATGTTGAATTGGAATTCGAACAGGAAGCGCTAAGTGAAATTGCTAAAAAGGCAATTGAACGTAAAACTGGTGCACGTGGTCTGCGTTCCATCATTGAAGGTATCATTCTTGAAGTTATGTTCGATCTGCCTTCACGTGATGATGTTGCGAAATGTGTAATCACAGGCAGCACGATTTCGAAAAATGAATCTCCAAAGCTCGTCCTTAAAGACGGTACAACCATCAAAGGACAAGGAAAGAAAACATCTGCTTAATTTATAGGAAAAGTAAGACTGCCAGTTCATCCTGGCAGTCTTTTTTTCTTTTGTCTTTTTTTATGTTTATTGAGAAAATACTGTTCTTTAAGATGAAAACCCCAAAATTTACAACACGAAATTTTTGGATAATTTCGCCCTTCCAAAGGAGATACTAACAGAAATGACAAACTTGGAGAGTGCAGGAGGGAATACGATGAATTGGACAGGATTGGCGTTGTTTATCCAGCTGTTTTTTGGGATCATTATTGGATTGTATTTTTTGAACTTATTGAAAGGCCAGCGGACACAAAAAGTTTCCATTGACCGTGATTCACGTAAGGAAATGGACCAATTACGGAAGATGAGATCGATTTCGTTAACAGAGCCATTGGCGGAGAAGGTTAGACCAAGCACATTTAATGAAATCATCGGTCAGGAAGATGGCATTAAATCTTTAAAGGCTGCCTTATGTGGACCAAATCCCCAGCATGTGATAGTTTATGGTCCTCCTGGGGTGGGGAAAACAGCAGCGGCCAGGCTTGTTTTGGAAGAGGCTAAGAAAAATGGTAAGTCCCCTTTTAAGAATTCGGCAGTGTTTGTTGAACTGGATGCCACCACCGCCAGGTTCGATGAACGGGGGATTGCCGATCCGCTGATTGGTTCTGTGCATGATCCAATCTATCAAGGGGCCGGGGCGATGGGACAGGCTGGCATTCCGCAGCCAAAGCAAGGTGCAGTAAGCAATGCTCATGGGGGCGTACTGTTCATAGATGAAATAGGGGAGCTTCATCCAATACAGATGAATAAACTGTTGAAGGTATTGGAGGATCGCAAGGTCTTTCTGGAAAGTGCCTATTACCAAGAGGAAAATCAAAGTATTCCCACTCACATCCATGATATTTTTAAAAATGGACTTCCGGCTGACTTTCGATTGATTGGGGCCACAACAAGAACGCCAAATGAAATCGCACCTGCGATACGCTCGAGATGCATAGAAGTGTTTTTTCGTGAACTTGACAGGGAAGAAATAATCACTGTGGCTAAGAATGCCTCCGATAAAGTTGGAATTACCATCAGTGAAAAAGGCTTGCAGTCGATTTCGGATTATGCCCGAAATGGCAGGGAAGCTGTCAACATGATTCAGACTCTTGCAGGAATATCAATTAATGAAAACAGGACTTTTATCAGAGAAGAAGATATTGATTGGATGGCACATAGCAGCCAACTTACCCAAAGGATGGACAGGAAAATAGAATCAAATTCTAAAATAGGCCTTGTCAACGGTCTTGCAGTCTACGGTCCCAACAGCGGGGCATTGCTGGAAATCGAGGTCATGGTCATGGCCGCCCCTGATGAAAAAGGTTCGATTAATATTACCGGCATTGTCGAAGAAGAGAGTATTGGCGGTGGGAATGGCAAGTCGATTCGCCGCAAAAGCATGGCAAAAGGTTCGATTGAAAATGTGATTACGGTTTTACGATCGATGGGAGTGCCTGCCGATCAATTCGATATCCATGTCAACTTTCCGGGCGGAAGTCCTGTAGATGGTCCTTCTGCTGGAATTGCAATGGCAACAGGCATTTACTCGGCCATTTATAAAATCCCTGTAGATCACACATTAGCGATGACTGGAGAAATTAGCATTCATGGCGGTGTTAAACCGATCGGCGGAGTCATTCCGAAAATCAAGGCAGCAAAACTTGCCGGGGCAAAGAAAGTAATCATCCCTGCCGATAACATGCAGCCGCTGCTATCTGAGATCAAGGATATAGAAATCATTACAGTTTCGAATGTGAAAGAAGTGCTGGATCAGGCACTGAAAAAGGAACTGATGTCGGAACAAATTCTCACATCCTTAGACCTATCGAAAAAAGAAAGCGTATAAAGGAAATGCCCCGGATTAAAACAGAACCGGGGCATTTTAAGGACCATAATGGGGGTCTTCCATAAACCTAACAAAAAAATAAACACTGTTAAGACGTGCTTTTTTATCTAATATTGGAGATAATAATAGCAGTCGAAACGTGTTAAGGTAAACGAATAGACACTTCTATATAAATAGGATAGAATTGTTAAAAGGTTGAGAACATGGGTAAATAGTTTACAACGACGATACTAATTAGATGGAGGTGTCAGGAAATGACTGATCAAGAAATCATCGTCCCCCTCCTGCCGCTTAGAGGACTGCTTGTATATCCAACAATGGTACTTCATTTAGATGTAGGCCGAGATAAATCGGTACAAGCCCTTGAGAAAGCAATGGTGGAAGACCATCTTATATTTTTGACGACACAACAAGATGTTTCGTTGGACGAACCAGGTGAAGAAGATTTATTTACTATGGGAACTTTAACAAAGGTAAAACAGATGCTGAAGCTTCCGAATGGTACAATCCGGGTGTTAGTGGAAGGATTGAACCGGGCAGAGGTCATTGAATTTTACGATTATGAGACACATTATGGTGCCAAGATTAAAATATATGAAGACAGTGATGAAAAGGATGCTGAACATCAAGCATTAATGCGCACCCTACTGGATTATTTTGAACAATACATAAAAATGTCCAAGAAAATAACCGGTGAAACGTTTTCGTCCACTTCCGATATTGAAGAGCCGGGGAGATTAGCGGATATAATCGCTTCCCATTTGCCTTTGAAATTGAAGGAGAAGCAAGAAGTGCTTGAGACCATTGATATGAAAAAGCGTTTAAGCCGGGTGATCGAAATCATCAATAACGAGAAAGAAGTTCTTTTTCTCGAGAAAAAAATTGGCCAGCGTGTTAAGCGTTCGATGGAACGGACCCAAAAGGAATATTACCTACGTGAACAAATGAAAGCGATCCAAAAGGAATTGGGCGATAAAGAAGGAAAAACAGGGGAAATTGAGGTCCTCAACGAAAAGATAGAAGAAGCGGATATGCCTGAGCATATTAAAGAAACGGCATTAAAGGAATTGGACCGTTATGAAAAGGTTCCGTCAAGCTCTGCCGAGAGTTCTGTCATCCGTAATTATATCGAATGGTTGATCTCGCTTCCTTGGTCCAAAGCGACTAAAGATGACTTGAATATTCACAAAGCTGAAAAGATCCTGAACAGGGACCACCATGGATTGGAAAAGGTGAAAGAACGGGTGCTTGAGTATTTAGCCGTCCAGCAATTGACCAATTCATTGAAGGGACCGATCCTTTGCTTAGTGGGACCACCCGGCGTCGGGAAAACAAGTCTGGCTAAATCGATTGCCTCATCCCTGAATAGGAATTTCGTCCGTATATCTTTAGGCGGGGTGCGTGATGAATCAGAAATCCGCGGACATCGCCGCACATATGTAGGGGCGATGCCGGGAAGGATCATCCAAGGCATGAAAAAAGCTGGAACGATCAATCCTGTCTTTTTACTGGACGAAGTTGATAAGATGTCCAATGACTTTAGGGGAGATCCATCTGCAGCGATGCTGGAGGTGCTCGATCCGGAGCAAAATCATAATTTCAGTGATCATTATATTGAAGAAACGTATAATCTTTCCAAAGTCATGTTCATAGCGACTGCGAATAATTTGGGATCTATTCCAGGCCCGCTTCGTGATCGTATGGAAATCATTTCGATTGCAGGTTATACTGAGATAGAGAAACTTCATATAGCCAAGGATCACTTACTGCCAAGACAGTTGGAAAACCATGGTTTAATGAAGACACAATTGCAAATCCGTGAGGAAGCACTTACCAAAATCATCCGTTATTATACCCGGGAAGCCGGTGTTCGGAGTCTGGAGCGACAGCTTGCAAGCATCTGTCGTAAGACTGCAAAAATCATCGTGTCCGGAGATAAAAAGCGGGTCGTCATTTCTGAAAAGAATGTCGAGGAGTTTTTAGGGAAAACCATGTTCCATTATGGACAGGCGGAAGTCGAAAACCAAGTAGGAGTAGCTAATGGTTTAGCTTACACATCGGTTGGTGGCGATACGCTGCAAATCGAGGTTTCCTTGTCACCGGGTAAAGGCAAGCTTATCCTGACAGGAAAGCTTGGCGATGTAATGAAAGAGTCAGCCCAGGCTGCTTTCAGTTATGTCCGTTCGAAAACCGAAAAACTTCATATTGATACGAACTTCCATGAAAAATATGATATTCATATTCATGTCCCCGAAGGTGCCGTCCCTAAAGATGGTCCTTCTGCAGGCATCACGATTGCAACAGCGTTAATATCGGCCCTTACTAATAGGCCGATCAGAAAAGAGGTAGGCATGACAGGCGAAATTACATTACGCGGACGGGTTCTTCCGATCGGCGGGCTTAAAGAAAAATCTTTAGCGGCCCATCGCGCAGGACTTACGAAAATCATCATCCCGCAAAATAACGAAAAGGATATTGATGATATCCCGGAAAGTGTCCGTAAAGCATTAACATTTGTTCCAGTTTCACACGTCGATGAAGTCCTTGAGCATGCATTGGTAGGTGTGAACGAATGAAAGTGACAAGTTCAGATATTGTCATCAGCGCTGTAAAGCCTGAACAATATCCCAATACTCCAATACCGGAATTTGCCTTGGCGGGCCGTTCCAATGTTGGGAAATCCAGTTTCATCAACAAAATGATCAATCGAAAAAACTTGGCGCGCACATCCTCTAAACCGGGTAAAACGCAGACCTTGAATTTTTACATCATAAATGAAGCAATCCATTTTGTTGATGTACCGGGTTATGGCTATGCAAAGGTTTCAAAAACGGAGCGTGATGCTTGGGGAAGGATGATCGAAACGTACTTCACTTCCCGTGATCAGCTCCGCGCTGCGCTTCTGATCGTCGATTTGCGTCATCCGCCTACAAAGGATGATATCGCAATGTATGAATTCCTGAAGCATTATGACCTGCCCAGGATCGTAATTGCAACAAAAGCGGATAAAATTCCAAAAGGCAAATGGCAGAAGCACTTGAAAATAACACGCCAAACGTTAAATATGGAAAGAGAAGATGAATTGCTTCTTTTCTCGGGTGAAACAGGCGAAGGTAAGGAACAAGCCTGGGGCGTCCTTAAGAAATATATGTAAAAGAAAAGGGTATTCCGCATTTGGAATACCCTTTTTCATTATGAAATTCGCATGAAATGCGACTCGGCTGAAGTTTTACTTTTTTCGAACCAAAAAGTAGATGCCGATTGCCATCAAGGCAAATGGCCAAAACCTTTCGATGTTAGCCGTATTTGTTTCAACAATCCCGAAAGACGTTGTGATTTTATCATAGAACAAGAAAAGGATCGAGATGATGAATAATACCATCCCGTGAAACATTCCAGAATTTGTTTTACGTGCCCGGAGAATAAATCCCAGTGAGATGATTAAAATAAAGATACCTATATTATCCGGCCAAATATCAAGGTTTGCTACGATATGGAAGTGAGCCCCGAACCCCAGTAGGATGACGCCTGGCAGGATGGATTCATATTCATTACCGCTATAGGCCTGAACCAAGAAGGCGGCACCGACTATGCATAATAAAGTGGGCCAGCTATAAAAGCCTGGAAAGATTTCCATTTGGGAATGTTCAAGAAAAAAATAGAGTCCGAAACCGATTAAAACGGTTCCGGGGAAAATACGTTGCGTTTTCATTTTATCCTCCTATTCAATTCGATTACTTGAAGTTCTTTGCCATTTTTGATATGGTACTTTTGTACACAATGTCGAAATATGTATGTAACTTACAAATCCCGCTTAGACACCTTTTGGAGCAATTCAGGCGTTTTGGCGTCTTTTCATGGTAGCATACGTTTTCATAAACTGTTCATATTATTTACGTGTATCCATTTTAGTACATGGTATAATAAATTTACATGAAAAATTTTGGGGGTGCAAAACAAAAGGATGCATATTCTAGCGGTTGGTATTAATTACAAAACTGCCCCTGTTGAAATTCGGGAAAAACTATCGTTTAACGAAGCCGAACTTGCCGAGGCAATGAAAGCTCTTAAAAATAAAAAAAGCATCTTGGAAAACATTATTATTTCAACATGCAACAGAACAGAAATATATGCGGTCGGTGACCAGCTTCATACGAGCCGGTATTATATAAAGGAATTTCTTTCGGAATGGTTTAACATCGATAAAGAAGAATTTTCTAAATACCTGTTCATCTATGAAGGCGATGGGGCAGTCGAGCATTTATTTTCAGTTATCTGCGGCTTGAATTCCATGATACTGGGGGAAACCCAGATTTTGGGACAAGTGCGTACAAGCTATATGTTAGGACAGAAGGATGATACGATCGGCACCGTTTTTAACCATCTCTTCAAGCAAGCCATTACATTAGCTAAAAAGGCTCATTCAGAAACGGATATCAATACGAATGCCGTTTCTGTCAGCTATGCGGCAGTCGAGCTTGCAAAAAAAATCTTTGGAGGCCTGAACGGCAAGAACGTCTTGATTCTTGGGGCCGGTAAGATGGGTGAGTTAGCCATTCAGAATCTGCATAGTAATGGCGCTGACAGCATCACAGTCATTAACCGCACCTTTCAGAAAGCGGTCGACTTGGCGGAGAGATTCAATGGTACAGCGAAACAGCTTCAAGAGCTGCAATGCGCTTTAGTGGAAGCGGATATCCTGATTACCTCCACTGGTTCAAAGGATCTTCTAGTAACAAAAGAAATGATGACATACGTGAATAAGCTTCGTAAAGGCCGTCCTATTTTCATGGTGGATATCGCAGTGCCTCGTGACCTTGATCCAACATTGGCGGAGCTTGAAAATATCTTCTTGTATGACATTGACGATCTTGAAGGGATCGTGCAAGCGAATATCGAAGAGCGCAAAAAAGCTGCCGAGAAAATAGAATTGATGATCGAATCTGAAATTGTGGACTTCAATCAATGGATTAATTTGCTTGGTGTGGTTCCTGTCATTTCTTCTTTACGGGAAAAATCCCTATCAATACAACAGGAAACGATGGAAAGCATCGAAAGAAAGCTTCCTCATTTAAGCGAACGGGACAAAAAGGTTCTGAACAAGCATACGAAGAGCATCATCAACCAAATGCTAAAAGATCCGATTCTTTATGCAAAAGAGCTTGCGGATGAGCCGAATGCAAAAGAGCAATTAAATAATTTCGTGAAAATCTTTCATTTAGAGGACTTGATTGAAGACCAGCTGGTAGCGGATGATGAAAAAGAAATGAACAGCTCCAAGGCATCCCTATTGAATCCAGTTCCTGTCCAGTAATGAGGTAAATATGGAATTACTAATGACAAGATTGCATGAAGCCACTGTATTGTTGTATGCCATCAGTATGCTTTTATACTTTATTGACTTCCTTAATAATAACCAGAAGGCGAATAAGGTCGCCTTCTGGTTGCTTTCTATTGTTTGGGTACTGCAAACAATTTTTTTATTTCTGTATGTATTGAAAACGGGAAGGTTCCCGGTATTGACGATTTTTGAAGGCTTATATTTTTATGCATGGGTCCTCATATCGTTATCTTTAATCATTAACCGATTGCTAAGAGTCGATTTTACGGTCTTTTTTACGAACGTATTAGGTTTTATGGTTATGGCCATCCATACCTTTGCACCTGTTCAGATAGAATCTCAAGTGCTTGCACAGCGTCTGGTTTCAGAGCTATTGCTCATACATATCACTTTTGCCATCCTATCTTATGGGGCATTCACGCTTTCTTTCGTTTTTTCCCTTCTCTACTTAATTCAATATGATTTACTTAAACGGAAGAAGTGGGGGAAACGGCTGCTTCGACTCGGCGATTTAACGAAGCTCGAGCAAATGTCTTATGTCCTCGCAGTAATAGGTGTTCCATTATTAGTGGTCTCCCTTATCTTGGGGATTCAATGGGCTTATATAAAAGTGCCTGGGGTATCCTGGCTGGATATGAAGATCATCGGTTCATTCATTTTGCTCATCGCTTACAGTATGTTTTTATACTTGAAAATTCGGAAACAAATGTATGGAAGGACCCTAGCCTTTCTGAATATTGGATCTTTCATGATTGTGTTAATTAACTTTTTCCTTTTCGGAAGCCTTTCAACATTCCACTTTTGGAATACATAGGAGGAAACTATGAGAAAAATAATTGTTGGTTCTAGACGTAGTAAATTAGCGATCACCCAAACGAACTGGGTAATCGATCAACTTAAAGAGCTTGGGGTTCCATACGAGTTCGAGGTGAAGGAAATTGTCACAAAGGGTGACCAAATCCTTGATGTAACGCTTTCCAAGGTAGGCGGAAAAGGCTTATTCGTTAAAGAAATCGAACAAGCGATGCTGGATAAAGAAATAGATATGGCTGTACATAGTATGAAAGATATGCCGGCGGTGCTGCCTCCAGGCTTGACGATCGGCTGCATACCACCGAGGGAGGACCATCGGGATGCCTTGATTTCAAAGAACCATGAAACCCTTTCTGAACTGAAGCCCGGTTCCATTATAGGTACAAGCAGCTTGCGCCGCGGCGCTCAAATTTTGGCTAGAAGGCCGGATCTTGAAATTAAATGGATTCGCGGGAATATCGATACCCGTCTCAATAAGCTGAACACGGAAGATTATGATGCCATCATTTTAGCAGCAGCCGGACTATCAAGAATGGGATGGGAGCAGGACATCGTATCGGAATTTTTAGATGAAGATATTTGCATTCCTGCAGTTGGACAAGGGGCACTTTCCATTGAATGCCGCGAAGACGACAAAGAACTGCTGGCTGAACTTGAGAAATTAACCTGTGAAAAAACGAAAAGAACGGTTGAAGCGGAACGTGCCTTTTTGGATAAAATGGAAGGCGGATGCCAGGTGCCGATTGCCGGATTTGCGGTAGCGAAAGATAATGGATTCGTTTCCTTGACGGCTTTGGTCGCTTCTCCGGATGGAAAAGTGATTTATAAAGAAATGGTTGAGGGGGCTGATCCCGAGACGGTTGGGCATGATGCTGCCAAACAGATAAGTGAAATGGGCGGTAAAGAATTGATTGATCGCGTAAAAGAGGAGCTTGATCAGTAATGAATCCCTTTCAACCTCTTAAGGATTATCGGGTATTAATCACCAGAGGGAAAGGGCAGGCAGATGGTTTAAAAGATTCGATCGATAAAAATGGCGGAACGCCGCTTCTTGTGCCATTGCTTGAGTTCACTCTTCCTGATCATATGGAAGTTGTTCAAGAGCGGTTAGATGAGCTGCATACCTATGACTGGATAATTCTCACCAGTCAAAATGGAGTGGATTTCTTCTTTAAACTTATTGGTGAACAGCCTTTAATGCTTCCGAAAATAGCCGTTATCGGCTCTAAAACAGAAGCGGCCCTGAAACGACATGGATATAGGGCGGATTTCGTTCCAGCTCAGTTTGTTGCCGAAGGGTTTGTTTCGGAGTTCATTACCCTGCTTGATTCCGGTTCGCGTGTATTGCTGGCAAAAGGGAATCTCGCGAGGGCGGTTATTGCGGAGGCAATCAATGAAACTGGTGCATCCTGTGATGAAGTGATAATTTATCATACCGTGCTTCCCGGAAGCAGTGAAGAAAGACTCGTGAAACTTATAACGAATCATGAAATTGACATCATAACCTTTACGAGCTCTTCGACGGTCAATCATTTTTTACGTATCATGGAACGCCATGATTTGGATACATACATAGACCGGATCATCATCGCATGCATCGGGCCGATTGCCGCTAGAACGGCTGAAAAAAATGCGCTACACGTTGATGTTTGTCCAGATGTTTATACGACGGATGCCATGGTTGCGGATTTAATACGCTTCATAAGTAAAAAGAAATAATAAGGGAGGAACTTCAAAATGAAAAACATTCCATTCAATCGCCACCGTCGCTTGCGTGCAAGTGCTGGTATGAGGGCTTTAGTCCGTGAAACACAATTGCATAAAGAGGATTTGATCTATCCGATCTTCGTCATTGACGGTGAAAATGTAAAAAATGAAATCAACTCGATGCCGGGTATATATCAGTTATCCATGGATAACCTTGGGGCTGAAATGGATGAAGTCGTAAGTCTGGGCATTAAGTCAGTCATTTTATTCGGTGTCCCTTTTGCTCATGATAAAGACGAACAAGGCACAGGAGCATTTCACCATAACGGACTTGTGCAAGAGGCAACCCGCTATATCAAAAAACAATATCCTGAAGTCATTGTCATTGCTGATACATGTCTTTGTGAGTATACAAGCCATGGCCATTGCGGGGTCGTTGAAGGGGAAAAGATCCTGAATGACGCTTCCCTTGACCTTCTTGCCAAAACGGCGATCAGCCAGGCTGAGGCCGGTGCCGATATCATTGCCCCTTCCAATATGATGGACGGTTTCGTTGCGGCCATCCGTGCAGGCTTGGATGAAGCTGGCTATGAAGATATTCCGATCATGTCCTATGCAGTGAAATATGCTTCGGCTTTTTACGGCCCATTCCGTGATGCAGCGAATGGCGCGCCGCAATTTGGCGACAGGAAAACTTACCAAATGGATCCTGCCAATCGCCTTGAAGCATTCCGTGAAGCTGAATCCGATGTTGCTGAAGGTGCGGATTTCTTAATCGTGAAACCAGCCCTTTCCTACATGGACATTATCAGGGACGTTAAGAATAACTTTAATCTTCCCGTTGTTTCCTACAATGTGAGCGGTGAATATTCAATGGTCAAAGCTGCTGCCCAAAATGGCTGGATTGATGAAAAAGCGATAGTGATGGAAATGCTGACAGGATTGAAACGCGCAGGTTCCGACTTGATCATTACGTATTTCTCAAAAGAAGTAGCACGCTGGATAAACGAAGATAATCAAAGATGATTAACAAATAAAACCTGTAATGGAAAAGGGGATTGAATCATGCGGTCATATGAAAAATCGAAACAAGCGTTTGCCGAAGCAAAAAAATTGATGCCAGGCGGCGTGAACAGCCCTGTACGTGCCTTCAAATCCGTGGACATGGATCCCATTTTCATGGAGCGTGGAAAAGGCTCAAAAATGTATGATATCGATGGCAATGAATATATAGACTATGTTCTTTCATGGGGACCGCTTATCCTGGGTCACACGAATGACCATGTCGTTGAAGCATTGAAAAAGGTAGCGGAATCAGGTACAAGCTTCGGAACCTCTACGCTGATTGAGAATGAACTGGCTAAGTTGGTCATTGACCGGGTGCCTTCGATTGAGATGATCCGGATGGTGTCTTCAGGAACCGAAGCGACGATGAGTGCGCTAAGGTTGGCGAGAGGCTTTACAGGTCGGGATAAAATCCTTAAATTCGAAGGTTCATATCATGGACATGGCGATTCATTGCTAATCAAAGCAGGTTCCGGCGTTGCCACATTAGGTTTGCCGGATAGTCCGGGAGTACCGGAAGGCATTGCGAAAAATACGATTACCGTACCATATAATGATCTTGCAGCAACCAAATATGCGTTTGAACAATTTGGCGAAGACATCGCGTGTATCATCGTAGAACCTGTTGCAGGGAACATGGGCGTAGTTCCGCCGCAACCAGGTTTCCTCGAAGGCTTACGTGAAGTGACGACCCAATACGGGGCTCTATTGATCTTTGACGAAGTTATGACAGGTTTCCGTGTCGGTTATAACTGTGCACAAGGCTATTTTGGCATCGTACCGGACCTGACTTGCCTTGGGAAAGTAATTGGCGGCGGCTTACCGGTCGGAGCTTTCGGAGGCAAGCGCGAATTCATGGAACGAATTGCCCCGAGCGGGACAATCTATCAAGCAGGAACATTGTCAGGTAACCCTCTGGCCATGACGGCTGGTCTTGAAACGCTGAGCCAATTGACTCCAGAATCTTATGAAGAGTTCACCCGAAAAGGTGATATGCTTGAAAAAGGCATCGGAGAAGCAGCGAAAAAGTACGGAGTTCCCCATACATTCAACCGTGCCGGTTCCATGATTGGACTATTCTTTACGGATGAAGAAGTAATCAATTATGATACAGCAAAAACATCAGATTTAGAGTTCTTTGCTTCTTACTATAGGGAAATGGCGAATCAAGGCATCTACTTGCCGCCGTCCCAGTTTGAAGGTTTATTCCTTTCCACTGCACATAGTGATGAAGATATCGAAAAGACCATCACAGCGGCAGAACAGGCCTTTGCAAAATTAAAAAAATGAGGCTTCATGACACTATTAAAATTATTAACAGGCTACCATTTTTCCAAAAACCTTTGGAGAATGGTAGCCTGTTTTTTTTTGATTCAATCAGTAAGTGGAAGAAGGCCGAAAAAATGGTTGAAGGAGGAATTAAATGGTTGAAGGAGAAATTAAATGGTTGAAGGCCGAATTAAAGGGTTGAAGGACAAATTAATTGGCAGTAGGCCGAATTAAAATGGTTTAAGTCTGATTGATCCAATCGACATGGATTTTAGCCTGAAAAAGTAAAGTTCTACTCCTTATCATGGTTCAGTAAAAATAAGGTTTGGATGGCTGCAAATGAAATGAAGGAATAATCAGCTTGCTTTCTTCATAGATTGATATTGGTATAGGTACCGTTTCCTGAAGCTGAAAGGAGGAGTTGTCTTGTCGCAAGAAAATGAATCGTATTTACGATTTTCTTTAGAGGAATCCGTTTGGTTCCAGAAGGGACAGGAAGTGGCTGAGTTATTTTCCATTTCTCTGGATCCAAATGTGACGATTCAAGAAAGTGATCAATATGTTTTTATACGAGGCTCGTTAGATTTATGCGGTGAATACAAAGACTCGCAAAATGGTGAGGAAGAGGAGTTTTCGCAGACCTTTTTGCCAAAAGCCGTTCAAAAGGTCGAGAGGCATCCTGATGGACTTACTGAGTTCACACACCGTTTTCCGGTTGATATAACAATTCCGAATAATCGAATTGCCTCATTAGAGGAGATCGATGTCTCGATTCAAAGCTTTGATTATGCCATGCCTGAACATAACTGTTTGAAGTTGCAGGCGGATTTGTTGATAACCGGAATTTATAATGATTCATATGTGGAAGAACGGTTCGATACGGATCAGGAAGTTGGGGAAACAGAGGAACAAGAAGAAACGGACGGTGAAAACGAGTCATATATTCCATATGCGGCTGCAGTGCCGCCAATCCCAGATTTTCAGCCTGTTTTCCGAGATGAGCAGGAGGAAGAGTTATACACGCCTTTTTCTGCAGAGGCAAAACGGGTATCTGAAGCAAACGAGGAAGAGGAAGAGGAACCGATCTATTTAAGCGATCAGCATGATGTCCCAGTTTTTGAGATTCCCGTTTCACCATATCCTGAAGAGGAGGAGTGGGAAACGGAAGTGCACAGACAGGAAGAAGTGAATTTTTCTATAAGTGATCAGCCTGATTCAGCAGAGGTATCTATGTCATCCAAGGAAGAGGAGAAGCAGGAGGAAAATGTAAGCAGGCAGGAAACTATGGAGAAAGTCGAGACTCCTAGAAAGACTTTGATGGAAGAGGAAGCAGTGGAAGAGCCAAATCATATAATCAATCATATAAGTGTCCCAGTTGAGAATAGCCCTGTTTCAAATCCCGAAAACGAGGATGTCATCCGGCAGGAAGAAGCTGAGGCTGCAGCGGGTCCTATCCTTAATGAACATGCGAAGATGGAACATGAAGGGGAAGCAAATTCGTCGTCCATAAGCGATCTATTCAAAAAGAAGGAAAGACCAGCGCCGCCAGCTAAGGAAGTTAAAAATTTCAAAGGCAGGAAACAAGCCGTGGAACGTGATGATAAGGAAACCGCTGAACATGATGAAAAGCAGCTTTCCATCATGGACTTATTCGGTCGGAAACAAGAAGAAGAGCTGGTAAGGATGAAGGTTTGTATTGTCCAGCAAGGGGAAACGCTTGATGACTTGGCTCAACGTTATGATGTTACGGTTCAATCCATACTTTTCAGTAATGAGTTGGAGTCGAACCAGAACGTCCATGAAGGGCAAGTCATCTATATACCGAAGGCGGTTGCGTATAAGAATTGACCAGGACAGAGAGCAGAGCATATGGTCTGCTCCTGTTTTTTAGAGCAGCCCGGATTTAATTACACCTTTTGGTGGCTAGAGGAATCGAATAATCGGATTGTTGAGTGTTTATAGAGAAAGTGAGTGAGTCTCGTGAGGGAAAACGAGAATCAGCAGCCTATTAATCGGGATCGTGACACGGAGACCGTCTTGAAGGAATACGCCATGTATGTACAATATATTGAGGACTTCGGGCGGGTGAAAAAAGTATACAGTGATCGAGGTACATTTGCCTTGAAATCCATTGTACCGCATAAAGGCATTGATTTTATCAGGAATGTTCAAAAACTGTACCATCGAGGCTATAACCGGATCGTTCCCATTTATCAAACGATGGATCAGCGTTACGCCGTTCTTCATAATGGACGTTTGTATTACCTGATGCCCTGGCTTAATAATGAAGGGGACGGGGAGCGTGATGAAAAGCATAAGCAAATGTTCAGGGAGCTTGCTCGGATGCATACGCTGTCCGTAAAGGAAATCCAGGTGGATATAGAAGAACGGGAAGCTCATTATGAGCGGACGCTTGATGCCTGGAATAACGAGAAGGACTTTATGGATGAGTATATTGTCAGCTGCGAAAAGAAGTGGTATATGTCTCCATTTGAAATGACGGTTTGTTCATTCTTCACTGATATTTCACAGGCACTGAAGTACTCGATCAAGAAATTTGAAACTTGGTATGAAAAAACGAAGGAAAGTGAAAAGGTTCGAACCGTGATCACGCACGGAAAGGTCTCTTTGAAGCATTTCGTTAGTGATGAACGGGGGTATGGCTACTTCATCAATTTTGAGAATTCGAATACGGCACCGCCTCATTTCGATTTACTGCCATTTCTCGTTAAATCGGCCAGGACCTATCCTGTCCAATGCGATGACTGCGTCGACTGGCTATATAACTATTTTCGTTATTTTCCTTTGAAAGAAGAAGAATTGCTGCTCATGCAAAGTTATATGGCTTTCCCTGGATCAGCTTTGGAATTAGTGAAGGGTTATTCCGATGGCAGGAGCCATCGTTCAGAGCTTGATAATGTTACTCAACTGCAGAGGCAATTTTGGCTCCTGAAGAATGTAGAATATATGGTGATGAAAATCGAAGAAATCGAACAGAAGAAAAAGGCGGCCGCAGAGGCTGCCAAAGAAGAGCAATCACCCTCAAGCTAAATATACATGATTGGATCATCTCCAGTCATGTATATTTTTTTGCTGTGAGGGAATAATTAAATCCATTCGAAATATAAAGACAAGGCCAAGAAAATAAAGGCGACTAACAGGAGCATATCGAAGAAAGTAGGGAAAATCAGCGTACGTAATCCTTGGAATACGATAAAGGGAATGATGAACTGCTGGCAAACACCGCGGAATTTTTTCATCCAAGGCGGTAAAGTATAGGGAGTATATCTTCGCTTCATATTATTACCTTCCTTTTTAGGACTTCTTTTATTATATGGGTGGGTAGTGGGAAAGGTGAAAAAGCCGTCACATTAACTGTTCCTGGAGTATAAAATAAAGAAAATGGCCGGACAGCGGGAGTGAATGCGTGAAATGAGACGCTTCCTGGGAAAGTAAGCGAAAAGATGATTGACTGGAGCCCCATATTTTTTGTACTATATACTATATGCATTCAATGATTTTACATATGAATATAATTCAATGCAAAGACCGGAAATAGTAAGATGAAATGCACTTTTCAGAGAGGAAACCAATTGGTGGGAGGTTTCCAGGCAGCAGCATCCGAAGTCGTCCGCGAGCAGTTTTCGTGAAAGATCTTAGTAGCGAAGGCCGGTGAAGAGCCGTTATCCGATTTGAGAGCCGAAAGAGATTTTTTTATTTTTCGGAAAAAAGGTGGCACCGCGAACAACTTCCTTCGTCCTTTTGTGATGATGGAAGTTTTTTTTATGCCCAAAAAGGAGGAAATGATATGGAAGAGAACCAAATTTCGATGCCAACTAAATATGATCCGCAGACGATAGAGAAAGGCCGCTATAAATGGTGGCTTAATGGGAAGTTTTTCGAAGCGACGGGTGACGATAAAAAGGAACCATATACGATTGTCATCCCGCCCCCTAATGTAACAGGTAAGCTGCATCTTGGTCATGCTTGGGATACGACACTTCAAGATATATTGACACGCATGAAAAGGATGCAAGGCTATGATGTATTATGGTTGCCTGGCATGGACCATGCCGGTATCGCCACTCAAGCAAAGGTTGAACAAAAGCTTCGCTCGGAAGGCGTAAGCCGTTATGACCTTGGACGTGAAAAGTTCGTTGAAGAGACATGGAAATGGAAAGAGGAATATGCGAGCCATATCCGTGAACAATGGTCAAAGTTGGGTCTTGGGCTTGATTATACCCGTGAACGCTTCACTCTTGATGAGGGGCTTTCAAAAGCAGTACGCGAAGTTTTCGTCTCTCTTTATAAAAAGGACTTGATTTACCGAGGCGAATACATCATCAACTGGGATCCATCAACGAAAACGGCGTTATCAGATATCGAGGTTATTTATAAAGATGTGCAGGGTGCATTTTACCATATGAAATATCCGTTGGTTGACGGGTCAGGTGAAATTGAAATAGCCACAACACGTCCAGAAACGATGCTAGGCGATACTGCGGTTGCTGTACACCCTGAAGATGATCGTTATAAACACCTGATCGGCAAGATGGTTCGTTTGCCAATTACAGGCCGGGAAATCCCAATTGTCGGTGATGATTATGTCGATATGGAATTCGGTTCAGGCGCGGTTAAAATTACTCCGGCCCATGACCCGAATGACTTCGAAATTGGGAACCGTCACAATTTGGAGCGCATCCTTGTCATGCATGAAGACGGTTCGATGAATGAAAAGGCTGGTAAGTACGAAGGTATGGATCGCTTCGAATGCCGTAAGCAAATCGTCAAAGACCTTCAGGAAGAAGGAGTGCTCTTCAAAATCGAAGATCACCTTCACTCAGTCGGCCATTCAGAGAGAAGCGGTGCTGTTGTTGAACCATATCTTTCGACTCAATGGTTCGTAAAAATGCAGCCACTGGCTGATGCATCCGTTGAACTTCAAAAAGGGTCCGATGAGGAAAAGGTTCATTTCGTACCAGATCGTTTTGAAAAAACGTACCTCCACTGGATGGAAAATATCCGAGACTGGTGCATTTCCCGTCAGCTTTGGTGGGGTCACCGCATTCCAGCGTGGTACCATAAAGAAACAGGTGAAGTGTATGTTGGCCACGAAGAACCTGCGGATGCTGAAAACTGGGAACAGGATACAGATGTTCTGGATACATGGTTCAGCTCGGCATTATGGCCATTCTCGACTATGGGCTGGCCTGATAAGGACAGTATCGATTTCAAACGATACTATCCAAACGGAGCACTTGTAACAGGCTATGATATCATTTTCTTCTGGGTATCGCGGATGATTTTCCAAGCACTTGAGTTCACAGGTGAGCGTCCATTTGAAAATGTACTGATCCACGGTCTGGTTCGTGACGAACAGGGTCGCAAGATGAGTAAATCGCTTGGCAATGGTGTGGATCCGATGGATGTCATCGATCAATACGGTGCCGATTCCCTGCGTTACTTCTTATCTACAGGCAGCTCACCAGGGCAGGACCTTCGTTATAGTACGGAAAAAGTGGAAGCGGTTTGGAACTTCTCGAATAAGATTTGGAACGCATCCCGTTTTGCTTTGATGAACATGAATGGCATGACTTATGACGAAATCGATTTAAGCGGTGAGAAGTCTGTAGCCGATAAATGGATTTTGACGCGCTTGAATGAAACGATTTCAAACGTGACGAGACTTGCGGACCGTTATGAGTTCGGTGAAGTGGGCCGTGTGCTTTATAACTTTATTTGGGATGACTTCTGTGACTGGTATATTGAAATGGCGAAGCTTCCGTTATATGGCGAAAATGAAGCAGCGAAGATAACGACCCGCTCGATCTTGGCTTATGTACTGGATAACACGATGAGATTATTACACCCGTTCATGCCATTCATTACCGAAGAAATCTGGCAGAACCTTCCTCACCAAGGTGAGTCGATCACTGTTGCCGCTTGGCCGGAAGTGAATGAAGGATTGACAGATACAGCTGCAGCCGAGGAAATGAAGCTGCTTGTTGAAATCATCCGCTCCGTCCGTAACATCCGTGCTGAGGTGAATACACCATTAAGCAAAAAAATCAATTTGATTTTAAAAGCTAAAGATGAGTCCATCTTAGAAACGTTACAGAAAAACAGCAGCTATATCGAGCGTTTCTGTAATCCTGAACAATTGACGATCGGAATCGAGGTCGAAGAACCTGCTCAAGCCATGACAGCTGTCGTAACTGGTGTAGAACTGATCCTTCCGCTTACAGGACTGATCAATATCGACGAAGAAGTGAAACGTCTTGAAAAAGAACTCGACAAACTTAATAAAGAAGTTGAACGCGTACAGAAAAAATTAGGCAACGAGGGCTTCGTTAAAAAGGCGCCGGCAAGCGTCATTGAAGAAGAACGTGCCAAAGAAAAAGACTATAGCGAAAAACGCGACTCTGTGATCCACAGGATCAGCGAACTGCAACAACTGTAAAACAAAAGGATGAACCAGCTATATGCCGGTTCATCCTTTTGTATTTAACGCAATTGATGCCATTCCCAAAATCAAATGTTCCGTTGGGAGGATATTCTTTCTTTTATGAATATGAGGTAATCCCGTACGATATTCATGTCGCTTAGTGCACTTAATGTCCGGCTGCCGACGACATCCTCGATTTCGTTGAGCATGAGGCTGCCATCTTCGGCAAATATGAAATCGATTCCGACCAGGCCAAAATCAAATGCCTCGATTACTCTTTCTACAAGGGTTAAATCGGATGCGGTCAGCTCATATAACGAAGCCGATCCCCCTAGCGTGTAATTTGCCTTGAAACTTGAAGCGGATTCCCTAAGGACAGCAGCCTTCACTTTTTTACCAACTACAAAGACACGGATATCCCTGCCGAATAAACCAGGTTTTTGGACAATCCAATTTCCGTCATTCAGTTCGGCCAAATCATCGGCATCCTCGATTAAATAAACTTGTTTCCCTCCGCGGCCACCTGTTTCTTTAGCGATGAAAGGGAACTCCATATCCTCGGCATTCGGACTTCCGTTGCAGTAAACGGTATCGGCCATTGGTATCCCCATCGAGGACAAATATTGATGCGTCTTTGCTTTGTCATTCGCGATTTCGGATACGGTTGAGGAGTTAAAGCAGGCAATCCCCAGTTGCTCCAATTGCCTAGTAAAAAAAGGATCGATGGTCCGGACGATCGCAAAGTCAGGCAATGAAATTGGCTTCATCTCATGTTCCACGTACAATTCGTTGAAACGGTGGCCGATCCTAATGTCCTCCCGATGGAGAAAGTGTAAATCAAGATCAAGCTGACTGGCTTCGCCAAGCATCCAATCTATGTATCCTTTATTATTTATGGCATCCTCACGGTTATAAATCAACCAACCCGCTTGCTTTTTCATCAGAGGCACTTCCTTTTCCTAATTTGTTCAGGATATAATCGAACATGCTATCAGCGATGTTGATGCCTGTACATTCATAAATATTCAGTAAATGAGAATTCGAATTCACTTCGCATAAAAGCGGTCCCTCTTCACCGAACAGCAAATCGACGCCGGCGAAGTCGGCACCTAGAATCTCCGCACATCGGATGGCAAGTTGTGCTTCTTCCGTGGTGGGTGTATAGGGGGCAGCCTGCCCCCCAGCAGTCATATTAGCTCGGAAGTCTTGCTCGGAATGGCGTTGCATCGCTGCTATGACTCGATTGCCGACGACATTAACACGAATATCCCGCCCTTTACTGTGTTCAATGAATTCCTGAATGATAAATGGCTTGTGGCCAAGATTACGGATCGTCTTAAATAACTCATCCTCTGTTTGGATCAAATATACTTGTTCCCCAAAAGAACCGTATGCTTCCTTAACGATAAGTGGATACCCAAGTTCAATGCCGATTAGTTTAAAGGCATCCATATTGACCCTTTCGATCCCTTCGTACGTAAAGGGGGGAAACAAGGTTTTCGGCATCGGTATGCCATGCCCGGCCAATGCTTGATGTGTTTTTGCTTTACTGTCACAAATATCGATCGCTGTACTGCCGTTATATACTGGGATGCCGAGCAATTCCAAATGGCGTGCCAAATGAATGTCTTTATCCATGAACAGAACAAAATCAGGCAGCTTATCAAAGGCTCCTTTAATTAGAGGCACTCCTTTTTCAATTATGGGTATCAGATCTGAATTACGGATAAGGGTTGCCATGATTTCTTTCCTTTCAGCCGCCTCCTTAATGAACAAAGCTAAATTGGAAAACTTATCATGCTGTAAATAGCCGTTAACGACGATCCAACAGTGAAGATCTGAAGGTTTCATTTTAAAACACTACCTTTCATCTAGGTTAATCGTTCATATATTGATAAAATAATATTAACGCATAAGAGCGGTATAAAGAAAGAGGAGGCTCAACGATAATGGTAACAACCATGAAGGAAATCAATCATTTTTTTGAACGGCGCCAAGTTCAATTGGGTATGAATTTTGGCTTATCAAGGATGGAAACATTATTAACTAACTTAGGTGACCCACATAAGGCGCTTAAGTATATTCACATTGCAGGATCAAACGGGAAAGGATCTACCTTGCAATATATGAAAGAAATCCTTCTAGCTGAAGGGGTACGTGTCGCTTCCTTCACTTCACCTTATTTAATACGGTTGAATGAACAGCTGAAGATAAATGCGGACGAAATCAGTGATAAGGATTTTATCGCCACATTCCGGGAGCTGCAGCCGTTCATCCAAGAGATGGACAGTAAGGGGAATGGACCTACTCAGTTTGAAATATTGACTGCAATGGCATTTTCTTATTTCAGCAAAAAGGAAGTGGATTTGGTTTTAATGGAAACCGGACTGGGAGGCAGGCTCGATACAACGAATGTCATTCAGCCGTTTCTTTCGATCATTACCTCGATTTCTTTGGAACATACGAATATCCTGGGTAACACACTTGGGGAAATTGCTTCAGAGAAGGCGGGCATTATTAAAAGCGGGGCGCCGATCATCAGCGGAGTCACCGCTTGGGAACCAGCAAAAGTAATCGAAGAAAAAGCGTCTTCAGTAGGCGTGCCTTATTACCAATTAGGTAAAGACTTTCATGTAGGCAATGTAAAGCAAAGTGAATGTGGGCAAAGTTTCTCCTTTTCGCTTGGAGACAGGTCCATCGAAAATGTGGAAATGCAGATGTTAGGCCGTCATCAAATGGAAAATGCGGCGCTGGCCATTGCTGCTGTCCTATTAGGAATGGAAAATATCGATGAAAAAAGCATCCTTAAAGGAATAGGGGAAGCGAAATGGGATGGACGTTTTGAAAAAATATCGGATGAGCCGTTGGTGATCATTGATGGTGCACATAATCCTGCCGGCATCGACGTATTGATGGAAACGCTAAAAGTGCATTACCCTGAATATAAGTACCGGTTCATATTCAGCTCATTTAAAGATAAAAATTATTCCCAGATGCTTCGTGGACTGGAAACGGAAGCGATGGAAATCATCATTACTGAATTCTTCCACGAACGGGCGGCGGATGCGCACACGCTTTATGAAAAATGCAGTCATGAAAATAAAAGTATAAACAAGGATTGGCAGGCGGCGATAAGGGAAGGCAGACGGAAAACAGGGGGAAAAGAGGCCCTTGTCATCACAGGTTCCCTTCATTTCCTTTCACTTGTGAGGGAATTCCTAATCAGAGAAGATGCCTAAAAGGGATGTGCCTTTACCGGACTAATTATTTTTCCCGAATGTTGAGAAATGAGGCACTTTATCATGGAAACCAAAGCCTAAGAACCAACGGTAAGCCATATTTGTTTCAACTTCTTCAATTGTTTTACGCATTGAACGAATACCGAAGTTATATTGAATGAAAGTCTAGATCAATACTTGGGCGTCCTATCTCTGAATACAAAACTTTCAACAAATCATAAATGAAAGTGAAGTCAATGGCAGCCTCAATTTTACGAACCAAATGGTTCGCAGGCACCAGTTGATTTAAAGTAATCATTTCAAGTTGGTCACGCTTAATAGGATCATATTTAGAAAGCATCCTCATCACCTCAAGTTTTATTAAGTCTATTTTAGAACATTAAAGACTTTAGGCAAAAGGGCTCTATCTATAAGTTAAAACAAAGTTGATTGGAGCGGGTGTACGAGACTCCTGCTTAGAAAAGCGAGTCCATGGGAGACCCCGCAGGCGCAAAGGGAGTGTGCCCTACGTTCCAATTGCACAAACCCCTAAAAAACTGGTAGACAAGCTCTATTTTCATCGAGAGTTTGTCTACAGTCTGGAAAAGGATCTTTTCAAAGGTCCTTTTCTCTTGTTAACAGAGTCTCTTGAAAAGAAAAAACTCTAATAGAGTGATTGATAACAATTCACCAAGTATTTTTGTTAAAATATGTTTATATATTGAATCTATATGACTGATGAATAGTAGGATGAATACTTATTAAAATGACGGGAGGAATGAAAAATCATGAAGAAACCAAGTGATTATTATATAGCGGAAGGGACTTTTATATTAGGGACTCAAAGAAAAGCAATCGAATCCTCGTGCACTTTGTATAAATGATGGCTATCCATATCTATCTCTTCGTCTTGGGCTTAATTTTAGGCTCATTCTTTAACGTCGTCGGTTTAAGTGTTCCAGCGGGTAATTCATTTGCGAATCGGCGCTCTGCTTGCCCTTCTTGTGGGCGTACATTGACATTCTTCGAGTTGATACCGGTTATTTCTTATATGATGCAATACGGAAAATGCCTGGGCTGTAAAGCAAGGATTTCCCCCCTCTATCCGTCAGTGGAAATGCTGACCGGTGTTTTGTTTGCCTCAGCTCCCATATTTCTTGGCTGGTCGGACGAACTCTGGGTTGGCTGGACATTGATTTCATTATTTATGATCATCTTCGTGTCTGATGTAGCCTATATGCTCATTCCCGATAAAATACTGCTTTTCTTTATGGCGATTTTTACGGTTCTAAGAGTTTCATTTCCGCTGTCACCATGGTGGGATTCAATTGTCGGGGCAGCGATTGGCTTTAGCCTGCTGCTATTAATCGCTGTGGTGAGTAAGGGGGGCATGGGGGGCGGTGATATCAAACTATTTGCAGTGATTGGCTTTGTACTGGGAATGAAGATGGTCCTGCTATCGTTTCTTTTTGCGTGCTTTTATGGTGCATTCCTTGGAATCATCGGGTTGCTAACCGGGGTTCTAAAAAAGAAAACACTGATTCCTTTCGGGCCATATATCGTTTTGGGGACTTTGACTGCTTATTTTTGGGGCGATTCCCTTTTACATTGGTATGTAACTTTTCTAAGATGAGCTTAAAGGACCATCCCAGTTCAAGAGTAATTTGTCAAAAAACACCTGAACAATGAGGAGTAGGGAACTATCCCCATTTGACTTCAAGTGAAGATGACATGGAAGAGGTATATATGTAATTGGTGTATGGCGTTATTAAACGGTTCATGGACCAGAAGCACCAGTGCCTTGAAGTTCCTTTTTGTTTAACTCGATATGAATAGGGAAATTTGACGAAACCTATTAATGACAAGACGACAAAAGTCTTGTTATTTTTTTTTGCCTCTATGTTAGGATGAAAAAAATGATCTGGAGGGGAGGAAAAAAATTGGGCAAGACGGAAAAAAGCAAAGGCGTCACGATTAAAATAAATGGGGAAGAAAAAGTATTTGCGGATAAAAATAAGATGGAAAGCCAAGAGGCGGCGAGTGAGGAGCTGGAACAGCCAGATGAGAGTTTCGAATGGATACTCCCTGAGGATTCAAATGAAAACAAGATTGTATTGATTCCCTCACCGCCAAAGAAGAAAATGCCGAAGCTAATCGGTTTTGGGACTAGTTCGCTGAAAAGCCCGGATAATAGACCGATCAAGGCATTCATGATCGCTGTCATGTGTGCAGTGTTTTTTGGATCGATTCTTGGCTTGATCGCCGTTAAAACGATTACAAAGGAAAAAGCCGCAGTTTCTTCGGTCGGGACCTCGATTCCAAAGGGAGCCACTGTTGAAGATAAAAAAGTGGCAGCAAATGAACCAGGAACCCAGCTAAAGACGTTTCTTGTACAGGGTGGTGTATTCAGCAGCGAGGATGCGGCAAGGCAAATCCAAAAGAAAATCATGGAAAAGCAGGTTCCAGCTGAAATTTTCAAATTGGAAGACAGCTATTATTTATTCCTGGGATCGGCAGAGAGTCTCACTGCAAGTAAGGAGCTGGCCTTATTCTTAAAGTCTTATGATGTAGACGTATATTGGAAGGAAATCAATTTTGAAGCGGCTGGGACAAGCCAGGAAGAAGAGAAAACCCTTGACAAGATGAAGGCAGTATATACATCATTGGCAGAAATATCTGCAACAAAGCTTCGCGGAAAGGAAGGGACGGTAAACGAAGAAACCCTGAAAAAAAACCTGGATGAACTGAAGGGAGGGCAATTATCACCGAAGTTTTCAAAAATGAACGATGACCTGACGGCTGCGGCAAAGTCGATTAACGAATATGAGACTTCCCTAAACGAAGAAAAGCTATTTCAGGCTCAAGAAAGTCTTCTTGATTTTTTATTGAATTACCAAAATATATAAAGTTAAGTAAAGAAAAGGGGAGCTACCTAATGGGACAGGCTCCCAATATGAAACTATCTGCTGACACCTTTTTTTATTTTCCGGGAAATACTTTCGGGCATTTGTCGATTCCTAGTAAACAATAATTGTGGATTGGACCATTATTTGATAGGATAGATATGTATCTCCCTAGTAAAGAAAGGTGACTTTTTAATTATGCAGCCATTGATTTTAGCTTCTTCATCACCACGTCGTAAAGAACTTCTACAATTTCTTCAAATCCCCTTTGAAAGCATGAATTCCAATGTCGATGAAAGTATTGATGAAAACATGTGTCCGGATGCTGCGGTGAAAGACCTGGCCTCCCGTAAAGCGGAAGCCATCGCGGCGAAATTTCAGGAAAACTGGGTAATCGGCTCGGATACCGTTGTTGTCCTTGATGGTGAGATATTGGGGAAGCCGGCAAGCCGGGCAGATGGAAAAAGAATGCTGGAGATGTTATCAGGACGGACACACGAAGTATACACAGGTGTCGCCATCCTATTCGGAAAGCATCGCAGAGTATTCGCAGAAAAGACGGAAGTGACATTTTGGGAGCTGCCAGAAGCTGAAATCGAACGTTATCTGGATAGCGGGGAACCTTTTGACAAAGCTGGCGGCTATGGGATTCAAGGATATGGATCTCTTCTCGTCAAACAAATCAAAGGGGACTATTTCTCTGTCGTCGGGCTTCCGGTCTCAAGACTGGCCCGTGAACTTAAAGCGATGCAGGCAGACTTAGCATAAACGATTTCCCTCTGGCATCTCCCTTTTCCAAGAAAGGGTGGATCAAAAATGTTGATGCGGGATTACCCGAAAGAAGAGAGGCCGCGCGAAAGGTTTCTGCAGGACGGACCGCAAAGTCTATCCAATCAAGAATTGCTTGCTCTGTTATTGAGGACGGGATCAAAGGAAGAATCCGTTCTGCAACTATCGGGCAGGCTCATCAATTCCTTCAAGGGCCTGCGTCTGCTAAAAGAAGCCTCAGTGGAAGAACTGACGGTGATTAAAGGGATTGGTGAAGCGAAAGCGATTCAAATACTGGCCTCTGTCGAACTTGGCAGGAGGATTAACAAATTGAATGATCAAGACCGTTATGTGATTCGATCTCCTGAAGATGGAGCCAATTATTGCATGGAAGAAATGCGGTTTTTGTCACAGGAACATTTTGTCTGTCTCTATTTAAATACGAAAAATCAAGTGCTTCAAAAAACTACGGTCTTCATCGGCAGCCTCAATGCCTCAATCGTTCATCCGCGTGAGGTTTTTAAAGAAGCTTTCAGAAGGTCCGCTGCCTCTATCATCTGTCTTCATAACCACCCCTCCGGAGACCCCTCTCCCAGCAGAGAAGATATTGAAGTGACGAAAAGATTAGTCGAATGTGGTAAAATAATCGGGATTGAAGTATTGGACCATATCATTATCGGGGAACATAAATATGTTAGTTTGAAGGAAAAAGGTTATTTATGACACTATCAAAATTTTTGACGATACGATATAATATTGTTTATGATTTTTAAAAGAGGAAACTTTTTCAAAACTCTTATTGTCAAAAAACGACAAATTATTATTTGAACTTATAAAAGGCATTTTTGTTTACGAAAGGGAGATACCATAATGTTTGGAATTGGCGCTAGAGATATAGGGATTGATTTAGGAACGGCGAATACGCTTGTATATGTGAAAGGAAGAGGAATCGCAGTACGTGAACCATCGGTTGTAGCTGTGCAAACAGATACAAAGCAAATCGTTGCAGTCGGAAACGATGCGAAAAACATGATCGGCCGTACACCTGGTAACGTGGTTGCCCTTCGTCCTATGAAGGATGGAGTGATTGCCGATTATGAAACGACGGCTACCATGATGAAGTACTATATGAAGGAAGCTCAAAAGAAGGGCGTATTCGGTAATAAGCCATATGTCATGATTTGTGTGCCTTCCGGAATTACGGCAGTTGAGCAGCGCGCAGTCATCGATGCAGCTAGACAAGCTGGAGCCCGTGATGCATATCCTATCGAAGAACCGTTTGCAGCAGCGATCGGGGCTGACCTTCCTGTTTGGGAGCCTACAGGCAGCATGGTCGTTGATATTGGCGGTGGAACAACGGAGGTGGCGATCATTTCCCTTGGCGGAATCGTAACAAGCCAATCCATCCGTATTGCCGGTGATGAAATGGATGATGCCATTATCGTTTACATCCGTAAGAACTACAATTTGATGATCGGTGAGCGTACTGCTGAGGCCATCAAAATGGAAATTGGTTCTGCTGGAGACACGGAAGGCGTAGATAACATGGAAATTCGCGGCCGTGACCTATTGACTGGACTACCGAAAACGATCGAAATTACAGCTGAGGAAATATCCAAGGCATTAAGCGACACAGTTTCTGCAATTGTGGATTCCGTGAAAAACACTCTAGAGAAAACACCACCTGAATTAGCAGCTGACATCATGGACAGAGGCATTGTGCTGACAGGCGGGGGTGCTTTGCTGCGCAATTTGGATAAAGTCATCAGTGAAGAAACGCAAATGCCGGTGATCATCGCTGAAAATCCGCTGGATTGTGTTGCAATCGGAACGGGTAAAGCATTGGACCACATTCATTTGTTCAAGACTAAATCAAGAGATTCGCGATAAGCATTACTTCTCAAATAGGGCCGGCTCAACAAAAGGTGCAATTTTGAGCCGGTTTTTCTTATGTTTATCTGTTTAATTATAATCATTTATAGCTGTTTTTTTGGTCTGTATGAACAAGACGATTGTGTAAATTTTAGATGATTTTAGATTTTATATATTTTAGATATAGAGGTGCAATTATCATGCCACAGTTTTTTAATAAAAAGCTCCTTCTCTTGCTCGTTAGTATTATCGTTCTCGTGGCATTGATCGGTTTTTCATTAAGAGAGAGAGAAGAGTTGACATGGCCGGAGCAATTCCTGAAAGATACGACAGGCTGGGTCGGAAATGTGTTTAATAAGCCAGTATCGGGTATAACAGGTTTTGTAGGGGGCTTAAAAGACCTTCAAAATACATACGATGAAAACAAAAAATTGAAAGCCCGCTTGGATGAATATGTATTATTGAAAACCCAAGTCCAAGATTTAAAACAAGAAAATGAAGACCTTCGCGATAACCTCAAAAAAGAAGATGACCTGCGGAAGTATTCACCCACTCAGGCGACGGTCATTGGACGTAATCCTGACCGCTGGCATGAAATGCTGACGATTAATAAAGGGAAGCGTAATGGGGTAGAAAAAAATATGGCTGTCATCACCTCCAAAGGGTTAGTCGGTAAGGTGAAAACAGCGACGGATTTCACGGCTTCGGTTCAACTCTTAAGTTCGATAGATAAAGCCAACCGTGTCTCTGCCATCGTTCAAGGTGATGATAAAGCATATGGCTTGATTGAAGGCTTCGATGATAAGAAGAACCTTTTACTGATGAAACGGATACCTTATGATAAAAAAATCAAGAAAAATTCATTGGTCATCACTTCAGGTTATGGAGGGATCTTTCCGAAAGGTTTGCTGATCGGGAAAGTTGTCGATGTCAAAGTGGATCAATATGGATTGAACCAAACCGCATATATTGAACCTTCGACGGATTTTTATGATATTAATAATGTAATGGTCGTTCAGCGTGAAGTGGGCGGTGTACTGAAAGAAAGTGATGGGGAGGATGAAGCTAAGTGAGATATTTCATCCTTTCTTTTATAGCCTTGGTTTTTTTCGTTTTTGAAAGCATCTTCGCCCAGATATTCGCTGGTGATGCATTCGGGTCCGATAAAATCCTCGTTCCCCATTTCATGATGATTTTCGTCTTTTTCCTGACCATGTACGGATCCAGGAAAATGGGTATGCTTTATGGAGCGATTCTTGGGTTGACTTATGATGTCGTGTATACGGAAATCCTGGGGATTTACATGTTCCTGCTGCCTTTTCTTGCATATCTGATATCGAAATGCATGAAAATCCTGCAAAATAGTTTATTGGTTTCCTGCCTGACGGCGCTTTTGTTCACGGCAGTGTTAGAGGTTGTCATCTTTCAGATGAATGTCATCCTTTCTTTTGCAGATATGGGATTCGGTGAATTTGCGGAACGCAGATTGCTGCCGACATTATTATTGAACCTCGCATTCATTATTATCAGCTGCTATCCTTTAAAAAGAATGTTTGAAAAGCTTGATTTGCAAGGAGAAACGGATTAACGTTCCTGTGTCTTACAAAGCAGGTCGAGAATGTATTTTCTCTTTTCCGTGTACGTAGAAAAAGGAAATTTGTTTTCCTATGTCGAATTATATTTCATTGAGGTGAAACTAACGTCATGAATAAAAGAATTCAGCAAAATGTCATGATTAAGGGAACAAAAGACGGGTTTATGCTTCATCTCGATGATTCTTGCTCATTTTCCGAGTTATTGAAAGAGTTAGAAGTGAAGCTTTCGGCAAACTATCAGTTTCAAGAAAATGACCCGTCCATTTCCGTAAAAGTACATACAGGGAACCGCTATCTTGATGAAAAACAAGAAGAAAAGATTAAAGAGGTCATCCATAAAAAGAAGAAGCTTTTCGTTGATGAGATGATTTCGAATGTCCTGACGAAGGAAGAAGCGAGACGCTGGAAAGATGAAAACCAAGTGACGACCGTGACCAAGGTGATCAGGTCGGGACAGGTTTTTGAAGTCCCTGGTGATTTACTTCTAATTGGCGATGTCAACCCCGACGGAACGGTTCGTGCGGGCGGCAACATATATATCATGGGTCAGCTAAAGGGAATAGCCCATGCCGGATATAAAGGGAATAATGAGGCCATAATAGCTGCCTCTGTCATGAAGCCTGCCCAGCTGCGCATTGCTGGACAAGTGAATTTATCTCCTGACCAATATACGAAATGGGGACATGACTTGGAATGTGCCTTCATGGATGAAGAAGAAAATATCATTATAGAAAAACTGCAAGTTTTAAAGAAATATAGACCTAATTTAAATAGATTAGAAGGGGGTCTCTAATCGTGGGAGAGGCAATAGTTATAACATCCGGTAAGGGTGGTGTCGGGAAAACGACCACCTCCGCCAATTTAGGAACATCTTTAGCTCTTCTAGGCAAAAAGGTTTGCTTGATTGATACGGATATTGGTCTTCGGAACCTGGATGTGATCATGGGATTGGAAAATCGCATCATCTATGATTTGGTCGATGTTGTAGAGGGGCGCTGTAAGGTACACCAAGCGCTTATTAAAGATAAACATTTCGAGGATCTGCTGTATTTGCTTCCAGCTCCACAAAATAGTGATAAATCAGCGGTGAATGAAGAGCAGATGAGGAAACTCATAAGCGATATGAAGCCTGATTATGATTATGTCATCATTGATTGCCCTGCAGGCATTGAACAGGGCTTCAGGAATGCCATCGCTGGGGCGGACAAGGCGATCATCGTTACGACTGCAGAGAGACCGGCTGTCAGGGATGCAGACCGTATTATTGGCCTGCTTGAAAAAGAAGAGCATATTGAACCGCCTCAATTGATCATCAACCGGATACGCGGCCATTTACTTCATGAGGATGAAGAAATGGATATCGATGGAGTTGCCGATTTTCTTAAAATTGATTTGATCGGCGTCATTCCTGATGATGACCAAGTCATTGTGGCAGCGAATAAAAAGGAACCCATTGCCTATAACCCGGACAATAGAGTCTCACTTGCCTATCGGAACATTGCCAGAAGGATCCTTGGCGAATCTGTACCCTTGACTCCAATTGGCGCAGAACCGAAAGGCTTCATGTCCAAATTGAAAAAATTCTTTAGCGTGCGGTAAATTCTATATTCCATATTAAGAAGCGGGAGCATTTTATGCATTCGCTTCTTTTGCTGCATGGAACTATTGGGTATTCCCATCATAATAAATAAAAAAGGCAAGCCATATCCTGGCTTGCCTTATCTATATGCTGGAATGTGCGGGTTATCCGCGTCTTCCGCCTCTGCCGCCGCGTTTTGATTCGGTGCTGCGTTTAAGAGTCGATAAATTTTCTTCACTAGTCTTTAAAAAGCGAACCATTTTATCTTCGAAATTTTCCTTTGGTTGGAAATTACCTTTTGAACGAAAATCTTTAGAACGGCTATCCCCTTGGCGTGGTGGGCGTTTGGTATAAGAAGAGGTTTGCCCTTCGGGTTTATCTATAGCCTTTTTGATGGACAAGGCAGTTTTTCCGTCTTTCTCACTAATCACTTTTACTTCAATTTGGTCGCCTACTTTAAGATGGTCATTTACGTCTTTTACATAGCTATCTGCTACCTCACTGATATGCACAAGACCTGTTGAGCCTCCTGGTAATTCTACGAATGCTCCAAAATTAGTGATACCTGTTACTTTACCTTGTACTTTGCTGCCTATTTCGATTGACATAAAAAAACGTTCCCCCTCAATAATGTTAAAACCACTTTATTATAACAAATTAATGGGAACAATATCAATTGGATTTTTTCCTCAATTATTCGATTATCTGAATCGATGCCCAAATTGCCTGAGGAATTCATTAGTTTCCGGTGGATTTTTCCTTCAAAAATTTTTTTTCGCTTTATAAATCCTGGGCATGTCCGGAAAGAAAAACTTTTCTCCGTCATAGTCAGGACAAGTTGCTCATACGTTGTAATATAGCGCTTTGACATGAACAGGGGGGAGAATCTGGAATGGATGATCGGAGGAAAGATATCCGCAATCGTATCGCCAAGAGACGTAAGTTTAATGATAAACCGGCAGGAAGCAGTAGTTGGACGGAGATCAATAATGAGGAACCATATGGGGTTGATTCATTTAACGGGTATTCCGAGAAAGATCATCCGCTCTTCAAGAAAGAATATTTTTTCTTTAAAGTCCTTGCCAGTGTATGCCTGTTCCTGATTATCGCGGTGATGTTCAAACACCCTTCTGTGCGGCTTGACCCTGCCAGAAGTTTTGTCACGGAGAACATGAGCAAGGAATTTCAGTTCGCTTCAATCTCCAATTGGTACGAAAGTGCGTTTGGTAAACCAATTGCTTTTTTACCGAATGAAGCAGGTAAGGAAACTGTTGATTCGAATGAAGAATATGCAATGCCAGCTTCTGCGAAGATTACCCAAACCTTCGAGACGAACGGTGAGGGAATCATATTGGAAACGAGCAAAGGCTCAAAGGTTGAGGCCGTTAATGAAGGGGTAGTCATTTTTGCCGGTGAAAAGGAGGGGATTGGAAAGACGGTCGTCATTCAGCATGCCAATAAAAGTGAATCTTGGTATGGGCAACTGGAAGGTATTGATGTGAAGTTGTACGAGTTCGTTAAAAAGGGCAATGAAGTCGGACAGGTTACAGTAAGTGAAGATGGATCCAAGGGCAGGTTTTATTTAGCGATAAAAGAAAATGACGCTTTCGTCAATCCTAAAAAGGTGATTCGATTTGAGTGAATATGGGAAATTACTGTTTAAAATCAGGGTGCATCCGACATTGTGGTTTGTCATTGGCATCGCCATCCTCACTGCTCATTTCGTTGAAGTGATGATGCTGCTGCTCATTGTCTTCATTCATGAGATGGGGCATGCCGTCTGTGCCCAGCACTTCAAATGGCGGATAAAGTCAATCCAGCTGCTTCCTTTTGGTGGGGCTGTCGAGACTGAGGAGTATGGAAATAAGAGTTTGAAGGAGGATTTGGCGGTGGTGCTCGCCGGTCCGCTTCAACATGTTTGGCTCATTGGTGCAGCCTTTTTGCTCTATTTCTTTTCTATTATTTCCTATGAACTGTATCAGCCCTTTTTGTATATGAATCTTATGCTGCTGGTTTTTAATTTGCTGCCAATCTGGCCATTGGACGGGGGACGGCTGCTCTTCATCGGTGTTTCCCTATACTGTACCTTTCTTGAAGCGCAGAAACATACACTTCATTTTTCTGCAGCATTCGCTGTCCTGGCTTTTTTGACCTGGCTCATTCTTGATCCGCTCAATTTGAACATCTGGCTCATCATCTTTTTCATAAGTCTGTCGCTCGTCATGGAATGGCGGCAGCGGTATTATGCGTTTATCCGCTTTCTTTTGCAGCGCCATTACGGGCATACGAATGATTTGGCGAAACTGAAGCCGATTTCGGTGGATTCACAAGAACCGATTTATAAAGTGCTGGAACTGTTCCAACGCGGATGTAAACACCCCGTCATCATCATGAAAAACGGGAAAGAAAGCGGTTCGTTGGATGAAACGGAAATCCTTCATGCCTATTTTTCCGAGAAAATGACAAACGGGAAAATCGGCGACCTATTATATTCTTATTAAATATGTTATCCTTTCTTCAAATTGAGGAGAGGATTTTTTTGATGAAAAAGATGATCGCGAACCTAGCTTCACGCGAAAAAAGAGTGGCCGTACTTGAGAATGGTGTTTTACGTAAACTTGAAATCATGCCGCCTCAAAAGCGCAGTACGGTCGGTAATATTTATCTTGGGAAAGTGACGAAGGTGTTACCGGGTATGGATGCCGTCTTCATTGATTACGGTGCAGAGAAGAATGGCTTTTTACACCGTGACGAGATTCCCTCTTACCAGCTGACAAAAAAAAGCGATGGGAAAGCATCAATCGGTCAATATGTCCGTCAAGGAGAAAAGCTGCTAGTTCAGGTGGCCCGGGATGAAACGGGTACGAAAGGTGCTAAATTGACAGGGCTGATCGAGTTTTCAACGGATTCCCTCGTATACATACATGGAATAGATTATGCTGGCGTTTCAAAGAAATTCAAAAATGATGATTTGCATAAGCAGTGGCGGGAAACGGCCTTACAATATAAAAAGCCAGATGAGGGATTGATTGTCCGCACCTCGATGGAGAACGAAAGTGAAACGGTCTTCCTGGATAGGTTAACTATATTGCGGGAGCTCTATAAAGGACTTGAAATTAAAGCTGCGTCCCTCAAGGCCCCGTCCCTTCTATATGAGAGGGACACATACCTTGATATGATCATTTCTGAAATGTCGGGAACGGCTGCCGGAGAACTTGCCATCGATGATTTCGAGGCCTATCAGGAATTGAAAAAATGGGTACAGGAAAACCGTAAGGAGTGGGAAATATCCCATGTATCTGGCAAGAATATTTTTTCTGAATGGAATGTGGAAGCGCAAGTCGAGAAAATGGCCAAGAAAATCGTCTGGCTTGATAATGGCGGATATTTAATTTTTGAAGAAACGGAAGCTTTCACCGTAATCGATGTCAATTCAGGTAAGTTCACCGGTAAGGTGGCGAAGGAAGCAACATTGTTTGCGGTGAATCAGGCTGCGGCGAAAGAGGTCGCCCGTCAACTGAGATTGAGGAATATCAGCGGAATCATTTTGATAGATTTCATCAATATGGACCAATCACGACATGCGCAAGAAATCATCGACATCGTCAAAAAGGAAGCGGCGAGGGATGAGAAGCGGGTCCAGGTCATCGGTTTTACGGAACTGGGCATTTTACAAATGACGAGAAAGCGAACATCCCCATCTTTAACTGAAATGATGACGGTGCCTTGCCCCGTGTGCAGTGGTATCGGTAAAATCGAGAGCCCGGAAACGGTGGCCTTCCGCTTGGAACGTGAATTGCTTGAACATCGGAAGACGGATGATGAAGCGGTTTGGGTGGAGGTCAGTAAAACGGTGGCGGACGTGCTGCTTGGTGAAAAGGAATCATACCGGCAGACACTGGAGGAATTGATCGCTAAAAAGTTATTCCTATCTTTTATCCCAGGTCCCAGGAATGCCTATTCCATCAAGCGCTTCGGGAGTATACAGGAAATCGGGCGGGCTTTCGAATGAAGAAAGGGTAAATCTCACAAATATATTGACAGCCATTCCGGTTTCATGTTAGGATTTTAATGTTATGTTTGTAGCACCCGTGCTACAACCGCTCAACAACAGGTCCTAAGCTTTTGCCTTTCTGGTAAAACGCCTGTGATTGGCGAGTCTGAGACATTTAAGGAGGTGCAAGTATGTACGCAATTATCGAAACTGGCGGTAAACAAATTAAAGTAGCAGCTGGCGAAGCGGTTTACATTGAAAAATTAAACGCAGAAGCAGGCGAAACTGTTACATTTGACAAAGTTTTATTCGTAGGTGGCGAAGACGTGAAAGTCGGTGCTCCACTAGTTGAAGGCGCTACTGTAACAGGTACTGTCGAAAAACAAGGTAAGCAAAAGAAAATCACTGTTTTCAAATACAAAGCGAAGAAAAACAATCGTAAAAAACAAGGTCATCGTCAACCATACACAAAAGTTGTTATCGAAGCAATCAACGCGTAAGGGCTGATTCTAGATGATTAAAGTTGTCTTTGATGCTCCGCAGGAACGGATTACTTCGTTCACCTTAAGCGGACATGCTAATTTTGCTAAAAAAGGTTCTGATATCGTTTGTGCAGGTGTATCGGCTGTTTCCTTTGGGGCAGTCAATGCGATCATGTCCTTAACGGACGTAGAGCCTGAGATTGAGCAAGGTAGGGAAGGCGGCTATCTTCGCTGCGTCATTCCGGGGAATCTTTCGCCGGAATCGGAAGAGAAGGTTCAGCTGCTTTTGAACAGTATGCTCATATCGCTGCAAACCATCGAACGTGATTATGGTAAATACATGAAAATTATCCTCAACCAATAGGAGGTGGAACAAATGTTAAGATTAAATCTTCAGTTCTTCGCTTCGAAAAAAGGAGTAGGTTCTACAAAGAACGGACGTGACTCTCAATCTAAGCGTCTTGGCGCTAAGCGTGCAGATGGTCAATTCGTATCTGGTGGTTCTATCCTTTACCGTCAACGCGGAACAAAAATCTATCCTGGTGAGAACGTAGGCCGTGGTGGAGACGATACTCTATTCGCTAAAGTAGACGGTGTTGTTAAATTCGAACGTTTCGGACGTGACCGTAAAAAAGTAAGCGTATATCCAGTTGCACAAGAAGCATAATTGGCATCTTTGAACAGAGGCTGACTCAAAAGGGTCTGATTCCTTCTACGAGACACTATATACCGCGTCATTTTTAATAATGGTATGCTATATAGTGAAGAAGGGGTCTGGCCCTTTATTTATACTATAGGAACGATTAATAACCAGCATTTTGCAGGAGACTTTAGTCATTAGTATAAGGAAAACAACCTCTGACTTACAAAAGGCTCGCCAATCGGCGGGCTTTCTTAAACTTTCAGGGGGGAAAATCCAAGGTCACTCATCCTTCCCATTTGATTAAACCGAATAGACAGTCCAATTCAACTATAATATCTCCAATTGGTGCATAAATAAGGCCCATTCTCTTTTTTAGTTCAAACGGCTCTACCATCGTCCAAAGAACTCAGGGTGTGCGGCTGTATTTTTTGGACGGGGGCTTTCATGTGAAGGCATGTGAATCGAGCTTCATTTCCTGTTTGTCGTTTTTTTGATATACTGTACAAATGGAAGTATTCAACATGATAGAGCTGAAAAAAGTTTCTTTATCATAATTGAAGGTGTTTATAATGGAAAAAAATTGGACGACTATTGAAACTCTTCGTCAAACCAGGCATGACTGGCTGAATAAAATTCAAATCATCAAAGGGAATCTGGAGCTGAACAGAATTGATCGTGTCAAGGGCATCATTGATGAAATCATTGTTGAAACCCAGAATGAAGCACGCCTCTCCAGTTTGAATTTACCTAAGTTCACCGAGATGTTGTTGACGTCGAATTGGAATAATGGATCATTTTATTGCGAATATGAAATCATTGATATTTTTGAAGGCTCTGCTGAAATGGACGAGCTGATGTATCGCTGGACGAACGATTTCTTTAAAATTCTGGATAAGAATCTGGACCCGTTTTTTGAAAATATACTAGCTGTTTCTATGAGTAAAAAAGAAAAAGAAGTGAGCGATATGCGCTGTGCATTTCAAATGCAAGGCAGGTTCATTGATCAATCCGCAGTGAGGGAGTTTTTGGAAAGTTCATTAACGGCCGAGCAATCAATTGAAATTCTCGAATGTAATGAGGATGAAATATTTTTTAAGATGGATATTAACTTTTAGAGAAGTATACAGCAAGAAATGACTTGCAGAAAACAAGGAAGTGATAGCATGTTTGTCGATCAAACGAAAGTCTATATAAAAGGCGGAGACGGTGGTAACGGAATAGTTGCTTATCGTCGTGAGAAATTCATACCAAAAGGCGGACCTGCCGGCGGAGATGGCGGTAATGGGGCAAATGTCGTTTTTGAAGTGGAAGAGGGCTTGCGTACGTTAATGGATTTCCGTTATCAACGTCACTTTAAGGCACCCCGCGGGGAACATGGCATGTCCAAAAACATGCATGGTGCGGCCGCAAAGGATATGGTCATCAAAGTTCCACCAGGCACGGTTGTCATTGATGAAAAAACGAAGGAAGTCATTGCTGATTTAGTTGAGCACGGGCAGCGCGCCATTATCGCAAAGGGTGGCCGTGGAGGCCGGGGAAATTCCCGTTTTGCTACACCTGCCAATCCTGCACCTGAAATCGCGGAGAACGGTGAACCGGGCCAAGAGCGCGATATAATCATGGAATTGAAACTGTTGGCTGATGTCGGTTTGGTTGGTTTCCCAAGTGTAGGGAAATCCACTTTGCTTTCTGTCGTATCCGCAGCAAGACCTAAAATTGCCGAATATCATTTCACAACGATCGTTCCTAACCTCGGAATGGTGGAAACGGAAGATCACCGCAGCTTCGTAATGGCCGATTTACCGGGTTTGATCGAAGGCGCTTCAGAAGGAGTGGGCCTTGGACATCAATTCCTGCGCCATATTGAAAGAACGAGAGTAATCGTTCATGTAATCGATATGTCGGGTCTTGAAGGCAGGGATCCATATGAAGACTACCAAACAATCAATAAAGAGTTGGAAGAGTATAACCTGCGCTTGACTGAACGTCCGCAAATCATTGTAGCAAGTAAAATGGATATGCCGGACTCAGCAGATAATTTAGCAGCATTCAAAGAAAAGCTGGAAGAAGACTATCCTGTTTTCCCGATTTCTGCCGTAACGCGTGAAGGAATCCGTGAGCTTCTTTATGCAATTGCTGATAAAATCGAAGAAACGCCTGAGTTCCCTCTTGATCATGAAGAAGAGAATACTGGAATCCACCGGGTTCTTTATAAACATACTTCACAGTCGGATGAATTTAACATTGAACGCGAATCCGATGGCAGCTTTGCCGTATCAGGATTCAAGATCGAACGTCTATTCAAAATGACTGACTTTACCCGTGATGAGTCCATACGTCGTTTCGCTAGACAGCTTCGTTCATTCGGAGTCGACGAAGGCCTTCGTCAAAAAGGTGCAACAAATGGCGATATCGTCCGTATCCTTGAATATGAATTTGAATTTGTTGATTGATTGAAGACCATGATGGCAGGCAAAAGGAGGCGTGCGGAGTTTGAATAAGGCCGATCAGAAATTTTTCCTCGTTCGGGAGGATGTCCTTCCCGAAGCGATGAAAAAAACGCTGGATGCAAAAGAAATGATTGAACGGGGAAAAGCAGAATCAGTTTGGGAAGCGGTACAGCGAGTGGACCTAAGCAGGAGTGCTTTTTACAAATACCGTGACACGGTATTTCCGTTTCATACTGTTGTTAAAGAAAAGCTGATTACACTGTTCTTCTACCTCGAGGATCGTTCTGGTACTCTATCGGAGCTCTTACGGCTCGTCGCCTCATCCGGTTGCAACATCATGACTATCCACCAAACGATTCCTTTGCAGGGTCGTGCCAATGTTACCCTATCTCTGAACACGGGTGGGATGACTATGGATATTGATGAACTGCTTACTAAATTGCGTAAAATGGAGTTCGTCGAAAAAGTCGAAATTATTGGGAACGGCGCATGAAAACAGCCTGTACATTTCAAATGTACAGGCTGTTTTTATTTGTAAGAGGATGATTTATCGATTAACTATTGTAAAAAATCAGAAAATGGCATAACATAAACAATAGATTTTCCGTGAAAAGGAGTTTATAATATGACATCAAAAATTGCATTTCTTGGACCAAAAGCAACGTTCACGGATTTAGCTGTTTCGCGACTATTTCCTAATGATATAAAAATGCCGATGAACACGATTCCAGACTGCCTTGATGCTGTCCGGGACGGGGAAGTGAATCACGCGCTCGTACCGATCGAGAATGCTTTGGAGGGATCGGTAAATATTACGATGGATTACTTAGTCCATGAAGTCACATTACCGATGAAAGGGGAAGTGACGATCCCAATTCAACAGCATTATATGGTGCATCCGGATCATGCATATCCTGGTTTCAAACCGGACATGGTTTATTCGCATTCCCATGCCATCGCTCAATGCCGCAAATTCCTCCATAAAGAACTAAGGGGCATTCCATATGAGTATGTCACATCCACTGCAGCCGCTGCAAAAATGGTGATGGAGAATCCCGATATCAATATTGCTGCGATTGCAAATGATATGGCTGCAGCGGAGTATGGTTTGACGATTGTGGAAGAAAACATTCACGATTACGAACATAATCACACCAAGTTTATTGTTGTATCCAACAGTGAAGTCGACTATGAAGGGCATTTGACCGTTGAAGGGAACAAGAAAACGACCCTGATGATTCAGCTGCCTGCCGACCACTCAGGGCAGCTTCACCAAGTCCTATCCGCTTTTTCCTGGAGGAAGCTTAATCTTTCCAAGATTGAATCAAGACCCATGAAAACAGGATTAGGCAATTACTTTTTCATCATCGACATTGAAATGGCCCTTGACGATGTTCTCATTCCAGGAGCGATCTCTGAGCTCGAGGCCCTTGGATGTACGGTTTCGATCATGGGAAGCTATTCATGCTTTAGAGTCCAAAATGGTGTACCGCAACGATGATTTCCCAGGAAAATTGAACGCTTAAAGCGACGGTAAACGATTTTTCCTGGGTACACAAGGCTGGAAGTTTGCATCATCGATTTCCTAAGTGATAAATGGTACAACCCTCAGCTGTGCTTTATACAAGAAAGGTGCCCCGGGATTATTTCCGGGGCTTTTTCTTGTGTATAAGTTCTTAAAATGGCTGCCTGTCATTTTATAGAATATATATATAATGGAGAGCGATGAAGGAATTCATTATTTTTCACTTTGGAGATGATTCTTTAGAGGAATTTGAGGATTACCTGTATGGAACATGATTACATAACTTGTGACTAATCCTCAGTGGATGCACCTATTTTTAATACTGGTAAAATATCCAAACATGCATGATAGGATGATGGTAAGCAGAGATGGATAGGCAATTCGAAGAAACGTTCGGTTCTTGGACTCAAGCGATTGGAACCGTCATTTCTACTGTTAAGGTCCACCATTCATTACCTTGGACGAAGAATTTCGCAAAAAACTTAGATTTGATTGGTAATGAACTTCAGCGCATCTGAAAATGCAGAAATATCAATATCCCATTTGGAAGAGAAGCCATCGAATGGTGAATTAATACAAGGGATAGGAGGCTGGGTACAGGCGGTAGGCTCCATCATTAGTCTTTTAGGGCAATTGAGAATCTAGGATGGAGAGTGCGGAGCCAATAAAAAATCCTCAAAAGATGTGGCTTTTGAGGATTTTCATTTTTTCAATCGACCAAAATGCCGGCATCCCTCAATGCACCTTCCGCTTCATCAAGTAGTTCTTGTGATGATGCACTCAGTGTATGGAGATGGATGCCGCTCGTTAGTTCCGATAAAAAAGATGCGTTCGTTGCCGTCACCTTAGAGAGGAATTGCTGGACTTCTTTACGGCTGCTGACCATGATGGAAGCGGTCAGGTCGCCGTATACGGGGTGCTCGATTTTGACATCTTTCACCGTGATGCCGATATCCACGAGTAAAAATAACTCTTCTTGGGCCCGTGAAGGATCATGCTGGCAAGCAATTATCCTTTCCGGCTTTTGGGTGCTCCCCGTTTGTAAGTACATATAGCCCTGGCTCGTGGCAATGATAGGTTCATTCCGTGCTTTCAGGAGCGTTATGTCACCAACGATAACCTGCCGGCTTACATTCGTGATTTGCGAAAGCTCGCTGCCTGTTACTGGCTGATCGCTTGTTTGCAATAAATGTAAGAGTTTCGTCCGTCTTTCTTCCCCGAGTAATTTCTTTCTTTCCATAATCATTCACCTCTTTATTAACAAACATTCTACCATAGAATGGAGGGGTTTATCGAATGGAAGCTATTCCTTCGAGACAGTCTGCCAACTTGTGAATGTCGTCGGCCGTTGTATTTTTACCAAATGAAAAACGGACGAATTGATGTGCTTCATCTTCGCTTTTCCCAATAGCCATCATTGTTTTTGAAGGATCCTGTTTACCGATTTGACAGGCGCTTCCCGTCGATACAGCAAATCCCTTCTGGTTTAATTCCAGCATGATGTATTGTCCTTGGAATCCAGCAAAGGTCAGTGCCAGAATGTGGGGCAATTGCTTGTCCTTCGCATCGATGATTTGAAAATCGACTTTCTTTTCCGTAAGCCGCTCGATCAATTGCACCCTAAGCATGGAAATCCGTTTCCGTTCATCTTCCATGATATCCCCTAATTTCTTTGCAGCCGTTACGAAGGAAGCTATACCGGGGACGTCCACTGTCCCTGGCCGGAAACCATATTCATGAGTGATATTAGGTACTGAAGCCTTCAACCGATGGATGGCCGGGAAAATGACGGCTCCAGTCCCTTTTGGACCATAAACTTTATGACTGGAAACTGATAATCCATCACATAAGGCAGATAACTTCCCAAGCGGCAATTTAGCAAATGATTGGACACAATCCACATGCAAGAAAGCATGGTGTCTTCGAACGATTTTACTTATTTGCTCAATGGGTTGAATGACCCCGATTTCTGAATTCACATGTTGGACGATGACCAAGCAAGTTTTCTCCGACAAACATTCCTGTAGATGTTCAATATCAACTCGGCCATCTTCCAAATGCCGTAAATACGTAACCTCGAAGCCTTCATGTTCAAGCTTTGCGACAAAATTGGCAATTGATGCATGTTCAGTTCGGCTTACAATCAAGTGGTTCTGCCAGGATGGTTTTGATGCGATGAATGTATCAATGGCAAGCATGTTGCTTTCTGACCCGCCGCTCGTAAAGATGATTCCTTCCTTTTTTATGTTCAGCATTTCTGCTAGTTGCTGCCGTGACATATCCAATAAACGTGCCGCTTCAGAGCCAATATCATGCAAACTGCTCGCATTCCCGAAAAACTTCCGGGATGCTTGGCTGAATACGTCGAGTGCCTCATCATCAATCGGCGTTGTGGCTGCATAATCCAAATAAATCAAGAAATCACCTCTATCTTGTAATCTTAAAAAACTCTTGATAATAGTTTAATAATATGTAAATATAGTTGTCAAGACACCTGTCATAAACAGGAGGAATGAAATAATGGTAAAAGCGGGAATCATCGTTATAGGTAGCGGGATTGCTGCCTTGAAAACGGCATTGGAAGCAAGTAAACATAAGCATGTGATACTCATCACAAAATCAAAGATCCGCCATAGTAATTCCTATTTAGCACAGGGCGGGATTGCAGCTGCAATATCTGATCGTGACAGAGTATCCTATCATAAAAAAGATACGCTGGAGGCTGGTCAGCGTTATAACAAGGAAAAGGCAGTGGAAATACTCGTCGAAGAGGCCCCTTCGGTGATAGCTGAACTTATTCGTTCCGGCATGCAATTTGACCATGATCATGATGGTACCCTCATGCTTGGCATGGAGGGTGCCCACAGTGAAAGGAGAATCCTTCATAGTCATGGGGATTCTACAGGAAAGTACATCATGGAACATCTAATAGGGTGTTTGAAAAACTCTTTGATTACTGTGGTCGAGAATGCGGCAGCAGTGGAGTTGATTATCGGAAAAGATGATTCTTGCATAGGCGTCAAAACTCTTGATAAGGCTGGGAAACTTGTAACGTACCACGCGGAACGAACAGTGTTGGCAACTGGCGGCTGTGGTTCCCTATACCATTTCACTTCAAATTCACAAACGGTTTCAGGAGATGGAATCGCACTTGCATTCAAGGCCGGTGCAAAAGTTCGTGACATGGAATTCATACAGTTTCATCCGACCCTGCTTTTTATAAATGGTAAAGCGGAAGGGCTGGTTTCAGAAGCGGTCCGCGGGGATGGTGCAAGGTTAGTGACTGAAATGGGAAGACCGATCATGGAGGATGTCCATGCCATGAAAGATCTGGCTCCAAGGCATATTGTGGCACAGACGATTTTTTCTTATTTACAGCGCGGAGAAAAGGTATTTTTGGATATTTCAATGATTAAGGATTTTAAGAAGCGTTTTCCGACAGTGAGCTCATTATGTGAAAAAAGCGGGCTGGACCTTAAATTCGGGAAAATCCCTGTAGCGCCTGGAAACCATTTCCTGATGGGGGGGATTGAAGTCGACGAATGGGGGAGAACCTCTGTCCCTTCTTTGTATGCAGTTGGTGAAGTGGCATGCACTGGTGTACATGGGGCGAACCGATTGGCCAGCAACTCCCTACTCGAAGGGCTGGTTTTTGGAAATGCGCTTGGTCAATTGCTAGCTAACATGCCAGCAAGGTCGATACCGGAAGAAAAAGAGCAGTCCAAAGGTTCCTGCCATTTTACCATTTTACCTGATCTCGCGACATTGCAGGGAAAATTAATGAACGAAGCAGGAATCGTTCGAAATGAAGCAGGTTTAACTCGACTGAAGGATTATCTTGAGACATTCAATATCGAAAAATTGCTGCATATGGAAGTAACGGGATTATCGATAAAAGAGATAACGAATATCAATGCCACAATCGTGGCATGGCTGATTGCCGAATCCGCATTGACCAGAACGGAAAGCAGGGGCGGTCATTTCCGCAGTGACTATCCAAGCGAAGATGACTCCCAATGGCTTGAAAATTCGGTTATCCTTGCTTGCACAGATGTGAAAAACCGGGTAAAAGGGAGGCGACTATATGAATATATTGAAGCTTAAGCAGATGCTGCAACAATTTTTAATGGAAGATATAGGTGAATGCGACGTAACGAGTGATACGATTTTTGATCAAGGTGAACAAGGGACTTTGACATTCATTGCAAAAGAAGGCGGAGTTTTTAGTGGAAGTGACGTCATCAAGACAGGATTTGCATTGTTGGATGAGCAAATCGAGGTTATCCTTTTTGTTCATGATGGCGAAGTTTTTGAACCAGGACATCAACTTGCAAGAATGACCGGCGATATGGCTTCTCTTTTAAAAGGGGAACGGGTGGTTTTGAATTTAGTACAGCGTATGTCCGCCATTGCGACACAGGCTCATAAAGCTACCAAGATATTAGCGGGGACGAAGACGAGGGCTTGTGATACGAGGAAAACTACACCTGGCCTGCGGATGCTTGAAAAATATGCGGTCCGTTCAGGCGGGGCATTCAATCACCGATATGGCCTGTTTGATGCCGTCATGATAAAGGATAATCATATTTCTTTCGCTGGGTCCATAACGAAGGCGGTTCAAACGGTAAAATCCAAACTGGGACATACCACTAAAGTGGAAGTGGAAACGGAATCAATCGAACAGGTGCTTGAAGCAGTGGAAGCCGGTGCTGATATCATCATGTTCGATAACCGGAGCCCCGAAGAAATTAAGCAACTGATCAAATTGGTTCCTGCCCGCATCATAACTGAAGCTTCCGGAGGTATTCATTTAGACAATCTAGCCTCATATCGGGAAACAGGGGTTGACTATATTTCATTGGGCAGTCTGACTCACAGTGTCAGGGCACTTGATATTAGCGCTAAGGTCAAAGAACGTGAGGGGATATTGAAATGAACATATTGGAGATGGCTAGTACGGCAGGGAATGTATTGCCTGAAAAATATAAGACGATGACAATGGAAGATATGGAAAATCGGGTCCATGACATTAAGAACCGAATGGGAAAGCGGCTTTATATCCCAGGTCATCATTATCAACGGGAGGAAGTCATTCAATTTTCGGATGTAACGGGAGATTCACTTCAGTTGGCACAGCTTTCCGCCGAAAATCGCGAAGCGGATTATATCGTGTTTTGTGGCGTACATTTCATGGCTGAAACTGCCGATATTTTGACTGAAGAAGGGCAGACGGTCATCCTTCCTGACATGCGTGCAGGCTGTTCAATGGCAGATATGGCGGATATTGAACAAACCGAACGGGCCTGGACAAAGCTTCAGGAATTATTTGGCGATACGATCCTTCCGCTCACTTATGTTAATTCGACTGCGGCCATCAAAGCTTTTGTAGGGAAAAATGGCGGGGCGACGGTGACTTCTTCAAATGCACAAGGGATGGTATCGTGGGCCCTCTCGCAAAAAGAACGGATCCTGTTTCTTCCCGATCAGCATCTTGGGAGGAATACAGCCTTTGACCTTGGCATTCCATTAAATGAAATGGCTGTCTGGGATCCTCATAAGGACGAATTAATCTATGAAGGGGAACTCGAAGATCTGAAGGTACTTCTTTGGAAAGGGCATTGTTCGGTCCATGAAAATTTCACGACGGCGAATATTGAAACGCTTCGAGCGGAGCAGCCGGAAATGAATATCATCGTTCATCCCGAATGTCGCCGTGAGGTAGTCGCCCTGTCGGATTATGCGGGTTCGACATCGTACATCATTAATATGATAGAAAAGGCCGAACCAGGTAGTTCTTGGGCAATCGGCACGGAAATGAACCTTGTCAAACGGCTTATCGCCAATAACCCTGACAAGAACATCATCTCGTTAAATCCGAATATGTGTCCATGCCTTACGATGAACCGGATTGATTTGCCTCACTTGCTTTGGGCGCTTGAATCAATTGAAGAAGGTATTATCATTAATCCGATAAAAGTCGAGAAGGGCATTGCGGATAATGCCATACTAGCTTTGAACCGAATGTTGGAACGGGTTTAAGTTAATCCTTTCAATAATAAAATTGAAAAAGGCTTTTCATAACATAAGAAAGGGAGGGCAGAAGCCCCCCCTCAGACTGTAGACAAACTCGATAAATAATTGAGTGTGTCTACAGTTTTTTTTGGGGTTTGTTAAATTTGAACGTTGATTGGAACGCAGGGCACTCGCTTTCCGCGGACGGTCCGACCTGGGCACTCTTTGCGCCTGTGGGGACTTCCATGGACGCACTTTTCCCGGGAGTCTCGCATCTTCCATCTCAGTCAAATTTGTTTTACCATTTAGATAAAACTCCTTTTGCCAGCATTCTTTTTGGTTTTAAAATAGAAGTATATCCAAATCTGTGGAATTCAAGCTGCCTAGCAATTCGCTTGGATTACCGCCAGGAGCATCACGAACAAGATGATTGCCAAACCGATTCCGGCCATACCTTTACCCCTTTTGTCCTCCACGTTCGAGCTGTCCTTTCTTCCACTAATATTCCTCCCAGAATGTAAGAAAAGTTACCTGGACCCACAGCTTTAGGTCATTTACTTTCTTATACCAGGGTTTCCCTTTCGTTTAGACAGGTTGAAGGAAGCGTTTCTTTCATGATGGATTCCTGACGAATCCTTTTTTTAGGATGAATGCAATGGTTCCTTTCTAATTATCGATCCTGTTAATAAGGCAGGTCCTAAGAGAGAAGAATATCCTTTTTCCGAGATGCCAAATCGATTTTTTCTTCTTCAAAAAAGTACCTTTCATATTCCTAAATCATTGGTTCCAATCATAAAAGTCCTTTTTCACGCATAAGTTTTCATGATAAAAATAATAGCAATTCACCCACTGCATCATAGAATATATGGACATATGCACAGGAGGGGTTAACAGCGTGAAAATTCATATAGTCCAAAAAGGCGATACGCTTTGGAAACTCGCCAAAAAATATGGCGTCAGTTTTGAAGAACTTAAAAAAGTTAACACGCAATTGAGCAACCCGGACATGATGATGCCCGGAATGAAAATTAAAATACCAGGGACATCCGGAGCTGTAATAAAAGAAACGGTTAAACCAAACGTGAATATTCAACAGGGAATGAAAGAATCCCAAATTCAACCGTATCAAGCACAGCCTGCACCTATGAAAGAGCAGCAAATTATGCAAAAACATCCAGTAAAAGAACAGCCGAAATTTCAACAGCCGGTTAAAGAACAACCAATCGTTCAAAAACCAGTAAAAGAGCAGAAAATCTTTCAACAGCCAGCTAAGAAGGAGCAGCAGATCGTTCATAAGCCAGCTAAGAAAGAGCAGCAGATCGTTCAGCCAAAGCCAATCATTAAAGAAAAGCAAATAATCGTTCCAAAAGAAGTACCAGTACCGATGCCAGTGATTCCGGAAATCGATATCAATAATTATTATATGGTCAACATGACCAATATGAGTGTACAGAAGCCTCCTGCACCACCACCTTTACCAAAGAAAAAAGAAGTGCAGGCAGTCACTAAAAAGAAGAAGAAAAAGCCTGCTGTCCAGCCAGAACAGGAATATTGTGAGCCGGTGGATGATTGTATTCCAGTAACGCCAATCATGCCTGGAAGCGGTTATTGTATTCAGCCGCCTCCATGGGCGTATATGCAGATGCAAGGGATGCAAGCCCCATATCAAGGTGCTCAAGGGTACCAGGCGGCTCCACAAGGTTATCAAATGATGGAAGAAAGTTCTGATGTTTGGGGAGAATCTCCTGACATGCAAACGATGGGGCAAGGATTCGTTCAAGGGGCAAGTATGAATCCAGCAGGCCAGCAACATTATCCATATCAAGCCTCAGCACCGGTTCCGCATCATTTTTATGGGGGGATGAATCAACAAGCTCAAGTAGCAGGTTCATATATGCAACAAGAGTATGGGCCATCAGTGGAATCGTCTTCTTCAAATGATCACCATAACTTTCCTCAGCAGTATACCCAGACAGTCGGTGAAGAAGATTGCGGCTGTAATAAGGGGGTACTAGGAACTTATGGGCCGGATGTGAAAGGGCAGTATCAAGGAAACAAAAAAATAGAGATGCAGCATCAATATGAAGCAGAGTCAGAAGAATCGGCTCAAGTCCAACAATATGGCGGTCAAAGTGGTAGCGATCCAGGCATGATGATGGGCGGTCAAAGTGGAGGCGATCCAAGTATGATGATGGGCGGTCAAAGTGGAGGCGATCCAAGTATGGTGATAGGCGGTCAAAGTGGAAGTGATCCAGGAATGATGATGGGCGGTCAAAGTGGAAGCCATCCAGGCATGATGATAGGTGGCCAAGGTGGAGGTCAACCATGGATGATGGGAGGTCATCAAGGAAGCCACTCAGGCATGATGGGAGGTCATCAAGGAGGCCATTCAGGGATGATGGAAGGTCATCAAGGAAGCCATTCAGGGATGATGGAAGGTCATCAAGGAGGCCACTCAGGCATGATGGAAGGTCATCAAGGAGGCCATTCAGGCATGATGGGAAGTCATCAAGGAAGCCACTCAGGCATGACGGGAGGTCATCAAGGAAGCCATTCAGGCATGATGGGAAGTCATCAAGGAGGCCATTCAGGCATGATGGAAGGTCATCAAGGAAGCCATTCAGGCATGATGGGAAGTCATCAAGGAAGCCATTCAGGCATGATGGGAAGTCATCAAGGAAGCCATCCAAGCATGATGGGAAGTCATCAAGGAAGCCATTCAGGCATGATGGAAGGTCATCAAGGAAGCCATCCAGGGATGATGGAAGGTCATCAAGGAAGCCATTCAGGGATGACGGGAGGCCATCAAGGAAGCCATCCAGGGATGATGGAAGGTCATCAAGGAAGCCATTCAGGGATGACGGGAGGCCATCAAGGAAGCCATTCAGGG